>CAIRTT010000254.1 GCA_903881535.1 uncultured Armatimonadota bacterium | reverse complement strand
GTAACGCTAGCTGGAGCTGTGGGGCGACCATCCCCGATGGCAGATCTTTGGAATGTGGTTGTCGATGTTGGGAATGGCCATCGTGGACGGTGCCCGCCCTGCCAGTCGCCGAATGTGAGCTGGCTTTCAGTATCTGATATCTGGCCAGTCCGGCTAGCGGCCCACCCGCTCCACATTCCACCGCGCATCGCGATGTCGCGTTTGTTCGTGTTGGGCTTGCTTACTGAAATGCTGAATCTGTTTACGGCTTCTATGTGACCGATTATCGAAACAAATCCTCTGCGTAGGGGAGGGCCGCTGTGCCCTCCCGCACGGGGATGCCTTGAAATTAATAATTTTTGTTAAATGTAAATAAAGTCAAAGTAAAGGTTAGGAAAGTTTAGAACCTTAAATTATTGCTAAAAAAGTGTCTTGTACGGTAAGTTTGTGGCGGTTGTTGGTCAATCAACATTCCTAAGAAAACCCACTACTTTTGATTCCTAGACATCTGCGGACATGAGCTGTCCCGATCGTTGCCAGGGTCCACGACTCTCGCATTAGTGATCAAGGTAAAACCACGGCTTTCGCAATGCGCACATGCATTCAAATGCCAGAAGGCGAGTTTCGTTATGGTTCTTATTACAAAACGGTTGGTCAGCATCGCGGCCAGCACATTAGCCCTGTCGCTCGTTTCCGCTAGCGCGAATGCGCAGGAGTATGCCCTTACGGGGCTCATACCTGCGGGCCAAGAGTTTGGAACACTCTCATCGACGTACACATTCAACAGCTCGATGATTCTGAATAGTGTTGGATTTTATACTTCCAGTTATGAAAGTGGTTATCAGACTTTGTCGTATTCCATCGATGGAGTAAATCAATCGTTTGACAGAAGCAACCTAGTTCATGGAGTTGATGGAATCAGCTGGCTGACACTTTCGAACCCAGTTACGCTCTTGAAAGATCAAGTCGTCGTAGTCACGACAAAGGGACGAGACGTAAGTAACTCTCCTAATCCCCCCGTACCCCCATTTGTCACGGACATTCTGCATTACAATTCGATCAACCCGAATGCTTCTGTTTCATTTACTACGTCCATAAGCGGAAGTGGTTTCTCCAACAGCAACCTCCGCGTTTCAAATCCCGGCTCCAGCGTCGCGCCTGAGCCAGGCTCCATCGCGTTGTTGCTCACCGGTGGCGGTGCGCTCGCGGGTATTGCGCTGCGCCGTCGACGTAATGCTGCTTAGTTAGCATCGATGTATGCGGGCGGGCAAAGGCGCCTGCCCGCGGCTCGGATGAACTTTACGTCAGAAGGGCAGGCGCAGTGGCCTGCCCCTACGAAACGTTTTCTAGTTTGCGAAAAGCACAATTAAAACTGTCTGACAACTCGCGCAGCTAACTGAAGGACGTTCCAATGCGATGCACGGTGGATGTATCCCATGCGTGCCGATGCCGCCTGGTGTTGGGAAACCACAGTTTTCTGTTTGGTCCGGCTCCGATGTGACTGTTTATTGAAACAAATCCTCCGCGTAGGGGCGGACCGCCGTGTCCGCCCGCACAGGAAAAGATCGCAGCTGGATTTTGTGATGATGTCTGACTCGCTGTAAACGGATTACCGCTTGCGCGGTGTTGGGCTTGGTGAATGTGGCATATCCGTTTACATATGACATGTGACTGTTTATTGAAACAAATCCACTGCGTAGGGGAGGGCCGCTGTGCCCTCCCGCGTGTAACGGTACTTAGTTTATGTGCAGGTTACGGATATCGCGCGCAGCCAGTCGCGCTGCATACACCGCGCGAGCGACCACATCGCCCGCCCGATGTGTTCGCCATTACGTTCGAAACGTACAATAGATGCTAAATGCACAAGACGACAGAATTTCCGCGTTTGGGGTACCTCGATGGTCTTCGCGGGCTAAGCTGCGTCGCCGTCATCCTCCATCACTGTGTCTTTCATGGCGCGCGTCTTGAATATGCCAATCCAGCCCTAAGAGCCATCGCTCACATCCTGAGCCTGGGTTACACCGGTGTAGAAGTTTTCTTCATCCTGAGCGGTTTTTGTCTCGCGGCACCGATGTTCCTACCTGGCTATTCCCTCCACCCTAAGATCTACTTGCTTGCGCGGTTTCGACGGCTTTACCCCGCGTATTTCCTCACATTCATGATGCTTGTTGTCTTGGGGGTTGGTATCTCACTTTCGCAAATAACAGCGCTTGCAAGCGTGTTCCCACGGCCAAAAATCGCGGATGTGATCATAGGACTCGTCCTCTACAGCGTGTGGGGGAACACCGTCTTCTGGACACTCGTCATCGAAGCCAGGTGGTATGCAATCCTTCCCTTCATCGTTGGTGGCATCAAAAAACTCGAACAGCGCGGACTCAGATGGGGGATTGCGTCGGCCACGATGCTGCTCGCATCCGCAGCTGTGGCAGTGATCTACATTAAAGGGATGAACGCTACGCCGGGGATGCTGACGAGAGCCATCTTTACGATCGGGATGGTGATGGCCTACCTACCCATTTTGGTGTCTGGAGTCATCCTTGCGCGGCACCGGGAGCTGTTGCAGGATTCCCTAAAACGCCACCACCGCGTCGTGTCTATTCTATTAATAGTGGTGATCACTGGATGCCTGTCGCAGCTTCCCGCCGACCCGATGGTGATCACGCTGGCGAAGCGCTTGCTCTATGCCGGTGGATGCTCGATTACAATCTTCACTTTTGCACTGATCAACCCGCTGTTTCAACGGAATCTCCAGCTGCGACTTATTGTGCATCTAGGCAAAATCTCCTACACCGCTTACCTCATTCACCTGCCGCTCATCCAGCTCTTTAAGCACATCCTCCCGGGGACAGCCCTGCCGCAGCCAGCGGCGTTTGGCATTTACTACATCGTCCTACCGGTCGCGTTATTGTTCATCAGCCACTTCGCCGCGATGATTTTGGAGGCTCCATTCCTTCGGAAGCCACACGCGGACGCCTGAAGCATAGTGAGCATTTTCGGGTGTTGAAAAGTTAACTGTAAATAAGGGGTTCTGTCCGCCATTTGGAAGATGTCTTTGAACATCCCCCAGTGATACCGTCAGGCCAAGATTGATTTGTCGCTGACCTGGAGAGTCCCGCCCGGTTCCGGTGTGTTTGAACACGCATCAACACATCCGCAGTGACAAATAGCTTTCCGTCCTCTTCTACACCGCTCACATCGGAGGCAGTCACATTGGGAAACACGAACGGGCACGGAGCCCCACAAACAACCCGCAAAGCCACCGCGCACCGCAAACGCGCCTTCTTTCAACCGCATCAAACACTCGTGCTGGCAGTGATTCCTGCCATCATCGGGATGCTCATCGCGCGGCCCGCTCTGCTCGCGATGTCCAGCGCAAAGCCAACGCCTACCAGTCGCTTCTCAATCCTTCGCATGGGAAGCCAGGCGTATGGCAGCATTAACAACTTCGATGCGGTTAATGACACGGGGAGCGAGTGCCACGGCTTTGAGATCGAAATCGATGGTTGCTACAGCCGGGACATTACGTATACCTACGACTACAACCACTACGGCACGCCGAAAATCACCGAAGACCTCTCGAACCCGCTAAGCCCAAAGGTGTTTGTGCGCTATGAGAGCGGCAAGAACCCGGATGGCAGCTGGAAGGCCTACACCGCCATCCCGGCCGGACCCGTTCTCCCAACGGATGGCCACCAGTTCGTCAATCCAAATGTTAACTTCGGTGGCGAACACTTTGGTGTTGGCTTTTACGGTGTTCCAAAAGGCATTAAGTACAGCTGGCTCAAGGATGATGGCGCGGGCAATCTCGCATTTGCCGGAGCCGTGGATATTGCAACGCCATCGTTTAACTACATCCCCGCGGTAAACGATATCCCGGCACAGGTTCAGGCCGTCATCGTTCCGCCGCCGCCGCAGGTACCCGTCCTCGAATTTGGACCCGCCAGTTGGGTCAAAGAGACCAGCACAACAACGCATAACAATGGCAAGGTTGAGCTCCGTGATCTGGTTTCGGATGACCCAGACAACGCAAATGACCGTAACTGGAAAAACGGTGAGCCAGATGAAGTCGAAGTTGAGTGGCAGATTCTGCAGAAGGACTTCAAGAAGCAAGATGGCGGCAAAAACGGCAAGCTGGAAGGCGCTCCGGAAGACCTCAATAATGGGGATGAAGTCGTAACGCGACGCTATGACTTCTTTACCTATGTTGGCCCTATCGACGCTGAGACGGGTGAGGCATTATGCGAAAATGTCGGCCCGGATGGCATCCATGGCGTTGGTACCAAAACCATTAATGGCGTGCTCGTCGACCTGTCGACGGTGGTGGTTGTCGGCGACTATGTGGGTGCCCAGATGGCGGCATTCGATGCTGCGGGCAAGGTTGGTGTGATCGACCATCTCCAGGAAGCGGAACTCAACGAAGCCTACCCGGACCGCAACGTTGTTATCGGCGGACCAAACCCGGTTCAGATCACACAGACGGGCGCACTTCCAGCGGGCATGGTCTTTGATGAAGTCACTGGTGTGCTCACGGGAACCCCGCGGGCGGCTGGCACATTCAATATCACCGTAAATGCCGTCGACACCATCGGGGGGAATGTCACCAAAACGCTTGCCCTGAAGGTCAATGGTCCAAATGTTGGGGTGGCTGTTCTAAGCAGCGTGGCGCTTGATCGCAGCGTTTCCGTTTCTGGACAAAACCGTTTGCTGACTGTTTCGCTGGCAGCGCCTGCGGCATCGGACACAATTGTTTCGCTCAGCAGCGATAACGCAGGCGTGGATGTACCAGCGGATGTGACCGTTACCGCAGGGCAGTCATCGGTGACGACGCTTGTCGCTACGGGTTCTGTTGCGAGCATCACAACCGTGCAGCTTTCGGCAAGTCTTGGGGCACAGCTTGTCTCGACACAGCTGACATTGCTGCCCCCGATGCCTCGGCTTCGCATCTCGCCGCCGAGCACATTTGGTGGCACGACGGTAAAGGGCACGGTCATTTTGAGTGGGGCGGCGCCGGTGGGTGGCTTGGTGCTTGAGCTGGAAAGCGATGACCTGGCGGCGGTGGTTCCGGTAAGTGTCACGGTGCCCGCCGGGCAGCGGACCGCGGACTTCAATGTTGTAACTAGCAAGGTCTTGGTTGAGACATTTGCGTATGTGACGGCGACACTGGATGAAGTTTCTGTGGATGCAAGCATCACTGTTAAGCCGCAGACGATCGTTCCAAGTGCGCTGACATTACCAGTCTCGGTGATCGGCGGCACAGGTGGCAGCGGTCAGGTGACCTTGTCCGAAAATGCGCCAGTGGGTGGCCAGGTGGTCGAGCTTGTTTCGAACAGTGCGAACTTAATGGTTCCGCTCACCATGACGGTTGCGGCTGGGCAGAAGACCGCGGACTTTACATTTACGACAAGCATCGTTCCGGGTGATGTCAGCGCGGGAGTCATCGCGAAAGCAAATGGCGGTCAGAAGACCGCGACGCTTCTATTAACGGTGAGGCCGCTTGGGACATTGGTTGCAAGTCCGGATCATGTGGCTGGTAAGAGTGTTGGAAGCGCGACATTGACGCTTGGCGCGCCGGCGGCTGTTGCAACGGTTGTTTCGGTAACGAGCAGCAATTCTGCATTGCTGCCGGGTGCCAAGATGGTGACGATTGCCAAGGGCGCCAGCACTGCGGTGATCAAGTTCACCACGGCGGTGGTTTTGACTGACACAAATGTGCAGCTAGTTTGCAGTGCGGGTGGCTTGGATGCGCGTACTGAAATAACGGTTTTGGCGGCGCGTCCTAAGAGTCTGTCCGTTTTGCCATCAGCGGTGATGGGCGGCAAGTCTGCGGTCGGCACGGTTACGTTGACATCCGTTGCGCCGGTCGGCGGCCAGGTGGTGACGTTGCTTTCTGGGGATGCAGCGGTGCAGGTTCCGGCAGCTGTGACGGTACCGGCAGGCAAAAGTACGGCGACATTTACAGTATTGAGCACGACGGTGCAGTCCAGCCGTGATGTCCAAATAATGGCAAGCTGTAATGGCACAGGTGTTCAGACAACGCTTCGGGTGTCGATTCTCGCAGTGGCATCGGTTGTGTGTAAGCCAGCGGTTGTGGATGGCGGTGTCAAGGTATCCGGTTTGATCACGCTTACGGGGCCGGCTCCGGTTGGCGGTTTGATGGTGCAGCTGCTTTCCGATAAGGCATCGGTTGTCGTTCCAGCATCCGTTGTGATCCCAGCGGGCAAAACATCGGGGACATTTACGGCAACAACATCGGTTGTCGGTGCGCGTGTGGATGCGGAAATCACGGCAACGCTATCGGGTGAGAGTGTAGATGGCGTGTTGTCTGTCTTGCCACCGGTGGTGGCGAGTGTGGCGATATCGCCAAACCGTGTCATTGGCGGCACGGTTACGAGTGGCGTTGTGAAGCTTGCAAAGGCGGTTTCGGTTGCGGTGACGGTTGAGTTGTCGAGCAACGTAGCGCTGGTTGCAGGTGTTCCGCAGAGTGTTGTGATCCCGGCGGGCGCGGTGAGCGCGGCGTTCCAGGTGACGACGCAAGCGGTTTTGGTCAACAAGACGGTTACGATTAGTGCCAAAACTGGCATCACGACCAGAACGGGGACACTGACCGTTTTGAAGTGATGGATTGAATGTGGGTATGTGCCTCCCCCGGGTGTCCGGGGGAGGTTTTTTGTTTTTTGGTGTGTGAAATTTGGGATGGTTGTTTTCAGGTGGATGCATCCCGTGCGTGCCGAGGTCGCCGGGTGTTGCGAAACCACTGTTTTGTGTTTGATACGGCTTTTATGATGGATCTTATTGAAACAAATCCTCCGCGTAGGGGCGGACCGCCGCGTCCGCCCGCACAGGAAAACATAACGGTTGGATTTTGTGGTGATGCCTGTCTCGCTGGAAACGGGTATTCGCTTGCGCGGTGGATGCATCCCGTGCGTGCCGAGGTCGCCGGGTGTTGCGAAACCACTGTTTTGTGTTTGATACGGCTTTTATGATG
>CAIRTT010000253.1 GCA_903881535.1 uncultured Armatimonadota bacterium | reverse complement strand
CTCGGTGAGTCCCTGACGCTCACGGGTATCCCGTATGCAACATGGGCAAATCGGGGCGCATCCAGCATGGCCGTGTGGCTGCCGGGTTCTATCGATGCCGCAGAGGCTCCCGCCCTCCCGACCATCGCGAAAATGGCCAAGGTTCGTACAAGCTTTGGTGCCAACCCGGCGGCGGTGAATGACCAAAAGGACCCAGCAAAGTCCATTGATCACAACCATCCCTTCTACCACTACTGGCCACACAAGGGCACCGCGGAATGGCTTGAGTACACATTCCCCAAGGCAATCGAGCTTGGCTCGGTTGGGGTGTATTGGTTTGATGACACAGGCATCGGCGAGTGCCGGCTGCCTGCTGGCTGGTCATTGGATGCGCGTATCAATGGGGCATGGGTTCCGGTGAAGGCGCGGGATCCATTTGGAACGGATGGCGATAAGTACGTCCATGTGCGCTTTGATGCGATCACGACCGATGCGCTGCGGTTGAACATTCAGGCGCAAAAGGGCTGGGCCGGCGGGGTACACGAGTGGCGTGTGTACCGCCCGGATGGAAGTGAGCTTCTCTAATGCGACGATTATTATCATGCCTTGGACTGATGTGGGCTGCTAGCGCAGCCCACGCGGATGTTCGTCTCCACCCCCTCTTTGCAGACCATGCCGTACTTCAGCGCGACAGGGATATCAAGGTCTTTGGCTGGGCGGACAGCGGCGAGAAAGTCACCGTGTCGCTTGGGTCAGCGATGGTTTCGACCACCACACCGGCATCCGGGAAGTGGCAGGTTTCGCTCCCAAAGCGCAGCGCATCGATTACGCCCGCAAGCCTTGTCGTGCAGGGCAAGAATCGCGTCGAACGCACGGACATTTTGATTGGCGATGTCTGGCTTTGCTCGGGACAGTCCAACATGGAGTGGGGTCTTGGGGGGTGCGATGACCCAGATGCGATTCGTTCATCGGCGAACCCACTCATTCGCCACTTTGGCGTTGAAATGCTCTTTGCGCGCGACCCGCAGGAAACCATAAAAGGCAGCTGGGCGGTGGCAGGACCTTCTACAAGCGGTGGCTTTACCGCCGTTGGCTATTACTTTGCGCGCAAGGTTGTGAAGGAAACCGGTGTCCCGATTGGGCTTCTCCGATCGAGTGTGGGTGGTACGAATATCGAGTGCTGGATGCGTCAGGAGACGTTGCTTGAGACGCCTGTGCTGAAGCCATTTGCAGACCGGATGCGGACAAGCCTTACGCAGTACCAAATAGATCTTCGGGCGTGGCACAAGGCTGTGGATGCCTGGGTCAAAGCCGAAGCCAAGCGGGTTGCGGGCGGAATGGATGTCAGTTTCCCCCCCGAGCAGCCCAAATTTCCATTTGGTGAGCAGGCATTTAATCCTCGGTGTGTGACGCTGCATAACGGCATGATCGCTCCTCTGGGGAACTTTCAGGTCGCGGGTGTGCTTTGGTACCAAGGCGAGAACAATGCCGGGAATGCCTTTGAGGGCAATCAGTACATCGAGAAGCAGCGCGCGATGATTACCGATTGGCGCACCTGGTTTGGTACTCCGAATATGCCATTTTATTCGGTGCAGCTCGCGGGGTGGCAGAAACAAAGTACGGATGCGGCGGGCGGGGATGGCTGGTCGGAATTCCGGGATGCGCAGCGGCGCTCCCTTGCGATTCCATTTACAGGGATGGCGAGTGCGGTTGATGTTGGAGATATTGACGATATCCATCCAAAGAACAAGCTAGATGTCGGTGAGCGGATGGCTTTGTGGGCGCTTCGGGATGTCTATGGCAGCAAAGACACCGTGGTCAGTGGCCCGTTATTGAAGGGTGTGCAGTCCGGGAAGCCAGGGACGTTGCTCGTGGCGTTTGACCATGTCGGCGGCGGTTTGTTGGCTGGGAAAATGGCTGGCCGTGGCAAGTTTGAAGCCACTCCAAACATTCCTGTTGGTGGATTTGCAATCGCTGGGGATGACAGAGTCTGGCACCGTGCGACTGCGGCTGTGGATGGCGACCGAATTGTGTTGTCTTCACCGGGTGTTGTGGCGCCAAAGTTTGTGCGCTACGGGTACCGGATGAATCCGCTGGATGCCAACCTCTACAACAAGGCGGGTCTTCCGGCGAGTCCATTTAGGACGGATCCGCAGTAGGACTGCGTTTCGCAGGCATCCTCAGAGTTGGTTTGCGGTAACGACTCTTGGGATGCCGGCAAGGTCATCGTGGATTTTGATGTTGGTCAAGCCGGCTGCGGTGAACATGTCGGCGATGGTGCCTGCCTGGGTGTGACCGCATTCGACGGCGAGGAGGCCGCCGGGGCGGAGGCGGGTGAGCGCGAGCGCAGCGATGCGTGGATAGAGCGCATAGCCAGCATCCGGGGCATAGAGCGCAAGCTCCGGTTCCCAATCCCGCACTTCGATATCGAGTGTTCCGATGTCATCCGGGTCGATGTAAGGCGGGTTTGCCGTGATGACATCAAATGTTTCTTCGGTAGCGATATCCGAGTCAAGGTCACCAACGATGAGCTGACTACGCTCAAAGACGCCGTGTAGCTCTGCGTTTTGCCATGCGATTGCGATGGCATAGGGAGACAGGTCTGTGAGCGTAGCGGTTGCAGATAAGTGGTTTGTTAGGATTGCGATTCCGACGCAGCCGGAGCCTGTGCAGAGATCGAGAATACTTGGACTTTCTGCAGGACAGTGCTGGAGATGCTCAAGTGCCAGCTCGACGAGGAGCTCCGTTTCCGGACGAGGGATGAGGACATCCGTGGTGACCAGAAACCGCATCCCGTAAAACCAGCGCTCTCCGAGAATATAGGCGAGCGGCTCGCGGGTTGCTCGCCGGGCGATTCGCGCGTCGATACGTCTCGTTTCGGCTGCTGACAGACTTCCACTGTGGAGGAGGAGCTGCGTCGGCGTCAGCCCAAGGGTTTCCAAGATGAGCTGCCGTACTTCTACACTCGCATCGTGGCTCGAGATACCCGCAGCTGTCAGCTGGCTAGTCCAAGCGACAGTGGCTGTCTGCAGCATTGTGTTCAGCTTGCAGCGACCTTCAGCTGTTCGACCATCGCTTTAAACTGGTCGGCATCTTCAAACTGGTGGTAGACGCTAGCGAAGCGGATGAACGCAACGGCATCGAGCTTGCTGAGTGCCAGCATGATGGCTTCGCCAATCAGATTGCTCTGTACTTCCCGGTCTCCACGCGCCATGAGGTCACGTTCGACGCAGTCAATCAGGTCGGAAATCGCTGACATCGCGACGACTCGCTTGTTACAGGCGGTTTCCAGAGCGCGGGTAAGCTTTTCCCGGTCGAAAGGTTCGCGTGTGCCATCGCGTTTGATGACAGAAAGTCGCAAGTCCTCGATTTCTTCGAAGGTCGTGAAGCGCCCTTCGCAGCCATGGCAGAGCCGGCGGCGCTTGATTGCCATCGCATCACGGACGGGTCTTGAATCCAAAACTTGGTCACGGTCGATTACGCCGCAAAACGGACACTTCATGGGTTCATTACCATATGTTGGAGGATGACGAATTCTATCCGCTAGATATAGATGTTTGCATACTGGATGCACTAGGAGAGAATGTTTTTCGCGACTGCTGTAATCAGCAAGCGAATTTCTTTGCCACTCAATTGCAACTTCATTGCAAATTCAAGTGCAAAATGCCACTATCATTGGCTACAATCTAAGGCGTAACTACTTGCGTACTGAAACTACTTGGTGTGTGTCTGGTGAATGTCCTAAGTTGTACAACCCTTGAAAATCACCACGGTAGAATGCTCTGACAGTTTGTCAAACACCTTATGCCTTACGAAGATAACCCTATACCGACGCCCCTGACCGATGTCGTCGAGCGCACCCCTTCCCTTCGGCGTGCCTACGTGCTCTTCATGGACATCGTCGGGTTCGCAAAGCTCCCCACCGACCATCAGGTTGCCGCACAGCGTGAGCTTGGACAGATCGTCCAAATGACACCTGAAGTAGCATCAGCCAAGTTCGACCCAGAGAGCCTGCTTGTCCGGCAGACCGGGGATGGCATCGCATTGATGTTCTTCAAGGATCTCCTCTCGCCGCTGCGCTGTGCGTTGCAGCTGCACGGGATGATTCAGTCGGACAATGCGCGTCTAAAGCAGCTAATTGGTACACCGCTTAAGCTCCGGATGGGTGTCCATGCGGGTGAAGTAACGATTGTTCAGGATGTCAACGGGCAGCGTGATGCCGCGGGCGATGGCATTATTACGGCGCAGCGCGTGATGGACCTCGGGGATGCAGACCATATCCTGCTTTCGAGCGAAGTTGCCAAAGTCCTGATTGACATGGATCCGTGGGCAAGATACATCACCCATCTTGGCGAAGTCCGTGTCAAGCACAAAATCATTGTAGATATTTATAACCTCTACGGGCGTTTGGATGGTCCATTTTGCGGAAATCCAGGCACGCCAAAGAAGGTTATTGAGGATGGCCGTGCGCGTAGCCGAGAGGCTAAAGCGCTTCGCCCTCGGATGTCTGACATTTTGCGTCCGCACTGGGGTCGTATTTTTGCCTTGATGTTTATTGGTGGCTTAGCCGGTTCCACGTATTACGCATACCTGAAGTATCCAAAGCCATTTCGGCTTGCCTATGGCAAGTTTGAGGGCTGGCTTGGCTCTAATGGCAAGTCGACGCCCGGGAAGCCTGGCGCGAAACCTCCAAAGGCGAATGGCGGCCGCAACGGCAGTGGACAGAATGTAACACCGACATCAAATGAAGCTGGTGTTGTGCGCGTTCCAGACCTGATGGGCCGTGAGACACACGAAGCAGACACCATTGTTCAAGGTGAAGGCCTTCGCATGAAAATCGTGATGGGAGACTTTACGAAGTATCCTGAGAACACGGTTTACAAGCAGAACCCGCCTGAGGGAACCCGTATCCCACGGGGTGGAACCGTTAGCGTAACCATCTCAAGAGGCGTTAAAGGGGCGAGTGTTGAATACCCCACCGATGGCTCCGGGCCGGTGAAAGACAATCCGGAAACAGACCCGGATGCGACGCCTGACAAGCCAGCAGCTCCAAGTGGCGATCCTGCCGACAACTAATAGCATCGTTTTTGAGTGACGGTGGTACTATCCCCCTGTGTCACTGGTAGAACCCTTCCCAACCCCCATCATCGATGCCCTTTCTGCAAGCGGAATCCCTTCTGCAGACCTGTTAATTGGCATCGCATTTGACCTGAATGAACGCTCACACATCTGCCAGCGGTGGATTTGTGCGACGCGCACGACTGTCATCGTGTACGAAGCGGATGGCGATGCCACCAAAGTAGTACGAACGTGCGACATCGCATCGATACGGGATGCCAAAACTGAAACGCTTGTTGGCTGCGGTGCGCTAGTCCTCTCATCGGGAACCGATGCGATTGAGGTTGCGCGCTATACAACGATGTACGCGGCCCGGATGACCGGTGCTGCACGCGTGCTGAGTGCCTTGGCAAAGGCGAGCGAGCTCCCCGTCGCCGGCATCGATGACAACGATAAAGCCTGTCCAAAGTGTGCGCGGGCGCTTCCCAAGGACTCGGATGTCTGTCGCCACTGCTTTGACAAGCGCGCAACGCTGCTGCGCCTGCTTTCTTACGCTGCACCTTACAAAATGCACGTCGTTGTGCTGCTGGCATTGATGATTGGTGGCACATGGGCCGGTCTTGTACCCGGTGTGATTGTGCGTGATCTGACGGACGATGTCCTTCTGCCGAAAGCTGCATCGCTGACCGATGCATTGCGCATTGATAAACTCGGAATCCTGGTTCTCTTTCTCCTCGGTAGCCACGCACTTGGCGCCATCATCGGAATCATCCGGGGACGCCTCTCCGCATTCCTGAGCGCCAACCTCACCTACCGTATCCGGACACAGCTCTACGCAAAGCTGCAAAAGCTAGGCTTGTCCTACTACGACAAACGTCAGACGGGAACGCTGGTCACACGTGTGACGCAGGATGTCAATGAGCTGAATAACTTCCT
>CAIRTT010000252.1 GCA_903881535.1 uncultured Armatimonadota bacterium | reverse complement strand
GAGAACCAGGAAAACCTCGAAGCAACCATCCACCGTAGCCTGGAATTGGGCATCAACCATATCGAAACAGCCCGCGGCTACGGCAGCAGTGAAATGCAGCTTGGCTGGGTGCTTCCTAAGCTTGACCGGTCTAAACTCATCCTTCAGACCAAGATCGCTCCCATGGATGCCGCTAAGTTTAGGGAAACCTTCGAAAAGTCGATGGCATACCTGAAAGTCGACCATGTTGACCTCTTTGCATTCCATGGAGTTAATACAGGTGAGCTTCTTGATCAGGTCCTTGAGCCTGGTGGGTGTTTATCCGTAGTACGTGAGTTCCAGAAGCAGGGGCGTATTCGTAGTGTCGGGCTTTCGACCCACGCGCCTTGCGATGTGATTACCCGAGCATGTGCAACAGGGGAGTTTGACTACGTTAATTTGCATTGGTATTGGATCAATCAGTTCAACTGGGAAGCTGTTCGTGAAGCCACACGCCAAGACATGGGTGTCTTTATCATCAGCCCATCGGATAAAGGTGGACGCCTCTACGATCCTCCGCAGCGCTTAGTCGATCTCTGTGCCCCTCTGACCCCGATGGCCTTCAACAACCTGTTTTGTTTATCTCACCCGGAAATCCATACGCTGAGCATTGGTGCATCCCGGCCAACAGACTTCGATGCACATGTTGCATCGCTTCCACATTACGACAATGCGATAGCTGCAGTTGCACCTGTCCTTGACAATCTGAACGCACGTCTCACGGCGTTTCACGGTTCAGATTGGATGTCCAAGTGGCAGCAAGGAATCCCGAAGGACTGGGAAGCACTTCCTGGCGGCGTTCACGTCCTCGAGATACTACGTTTATTCACATTTGGTGCACCGCTTGACCTGACGGAATGGGCTAAATCACGCTACAACCTGTTTGGGCACGCCAACCACTGGTTTCCAGGAAACAGCGCTGCAGACATCGATGCTGCAGCAATTCGCGAGGCGTGCGCTGCAAGCCCGTTCGCCGATCGGTTGCCGCAGCTTCTGAATGCGATTCATGCCATGTACGGTGGGATTGCACAAAAGCGTCTAAGCGAATCCTAGTCAATTAGGAAACAGCACCGAGAACGGCAAATGCATGGTATTTTGGTGCCAATGCAGACGTTGTCTGCAGTGCAAAAATAAATAAATGTTGGAGGTCGCTATGCAACGACGCAAGAGCGGTTTTACCCTGATTGAACTACTTGTGGTGATTGCGATTATCGCAATCCTTGCCGCAATATTGTTCCCTGTCTTCGCGCAGGCACGTGAAAAAGCACGACAGGCATCCTGTCTGTCCAACCTGAAGCAATCCGGAATCGCCGGAATGATGTACGTACAGGACTATGATGAAACATATCCACTCAGCCTGTACATCAACATGGGAAACAACCCTCCGTGCGTATTCTCTTTCTACAACGCGCTATCGCCTTATCAGAAGAACAGCCAAATCATGCTGTGTCCTTCAGCACCTAAAGCTGTCGACATTTTCAAGGGTTGGTTGAACATCCAAGGTGCGATGGGAGCGCCTCCACTGTGTGTTGGCTCACCTCCATACCAATACCTTTCCTACAACTTCAACTATGCAGTTGTTGAGCAAGGATCACCATCAAACTTCTTTGGAAATGGCCGGGCAGCCAAAACACAGGCAAGCCTCGAATACATCGCTGAGACAGCGTTTATCTCCGATGGCGTTCCAACGATTCAAGCAGTCAACCCTCCACCTGACTTTGCATGCGGAGCTTTCTGGAGCCCAGTTGCTGCACGGCATAACGGGATGGTCAACGTAAACTATGCCGATGGACATGCGAAGGCAGTACCTGCAAAGCTCTCGACAGCTGCGAATGGAACTCCGTACACCTGTGCTGCGCTGGATGGGCAAGTCATTCGCCTGTTCCGTATCTCACAGGGTCCATACGCTGGCCAGCATGAATTCTGGGGTATTCCGCACCAGAATGCTGATGGTAGCTGGTATACCTCCAATCCATAGGGGACTGTATGCAACGAATATTCACTATTTTCGCCGTGATATGTGTTCTTTTCATCACTGCTGGTTGCAGTAAGGACGAGAAGAAGTTCAGTGGAAGTGAAGCAACCGGTGAAACCGTGAAAATCACACCTGAAAGTGTTAAGGAAAGCATGAAGAACAACAACGGGATGAACCGTTAGTTGACTCGGATGCTAATGTAGTCAATCCTCCCAGTCAACACTGGGAGGATTTTTTCGTTGTTGCCGGCTGTAGAAGCCATCAACCAGAGTGGTTCAGCCAATCAACAGTAGCTGTGCTTTTGATGGCTTTAGTCCGAATAGTCCACGACCACCGGCGAATGGTCAGAGAAACGGACATCCTTGTAGACAAATGCAGCTTGTGATCGCTTCCCGATGTCCTCTGAGGTCACGTGATAGTCCAACCGCCAACCAACGTTTTTTGCGAAGACACCCGGCATATTGGACCACCACGAGTAACCCAATGCTTCTTCATCTGGATAGAGGGAACGGAAAATGTCCACCCAGCCATCCCCATCGAAGCGATCTGTCATCCACTGCCGTTCATGCGGGAGGAAGCCACTGGAGTTCTTGTTGCCTTTGGCGTTCTTAATGTCTTTCTCCGTGTGCGCTATGTTCCAATCTCCACAAATGATAATTGAGCGTCCGGATGCTTTCAGGCTTTGCATATGCTCGGCGAAGAAACGCAGGGCTTCATCCTTTTTCTGCTGCTTTACAACTTGCTCTTCAGGGTTGCGTGAGCTTGCAGATGGAAGATAGAGCGACACCACGGTGTAGTTCGCGAATTCTGCTTCAACATAGCGACCCTCGGTATCGAAAATTGGATGGTCAAGCGTATATCGTAGATTGACTGGGGCTTGTTTGGCATATATCCCAACGCCGCTGTAGCCCTTTTCGACGGCAAAACTGAAGTAGCCCGCATAACTTGAAGGAGCATTCATCTCGTCCGTGAGATCAGCCTGTTGTGCCTTAAGCTCCTGAACACAGACGACATCGGCGTTTGTCGTCGCCATCCAGTCGAAAAAGCCCTTCTTTTGGGCGGAGCGGATTCCGTTGAGGTTAGCCGTGATGATTCGCATTCCGATATGTTACCGAATTTGCTGCTTTGCCGATCATTTACGAGCTATGCGCCTACGATTGCTCATGACTGTACACTGTATTGTTAGAACCTTGTTGGAGCACACGAAATGCGTATTATTGGCAATGGACAGGATTGGCCGCAATGGCGGGGACCATCACGTAATGGAACCATCCCACAAACACTCCCATGGCCAGCCAAGCTTCCAAAGGCAAGCTGGACGACACCCGTAGGGATTGGTTATGCATCGCCAATCATCGCCGATGGACGTGTCTACTGCATGGACAGAACCGCCGTGCAACCTGCCGGCTTAGAGCGTATCTTCGCACTGGATCAGGCCACCGGAAAGCTTCTTTGGGAATACAAGTATCCATCGACTTTCGTCGCGCCCGATCCAACCGCAGGCAAAGGCCCAAATGCGACTCCGCTGTATCACCAGGGAACGATTTTTTCGCTTGGCCTTGGCGGGATGATGACCGCTGTCGATGCCCGATCAGGCAAGCTCAAATGGCGTCATGATTGTGCAAAAGAGTATGGCGGTTCCGAGAAAATGCCCGGTGGCGGGGATGCGAACTTCCCAATCTGTGGCGTTTCATCGAGTGCCCTCGCCGATGGCGACAATGTCATTTTCAATGTTGGCGGCCAAAAGGCAGGTTCCATCGCGGCGTTCCGTGTATCCGATGGTGTCCTCCAGTGGTCTGTACTGAAGGAAAAGGGGTCTTACACAAGCCCGGTCTTTACGGAGATGCACGGTAAGCAGCTCCTGATGTCTTTTTCGGGCAAGCGCCTCGCTGGGATTGATCGCGCATCCAAGCAGATACTCTGGGATTCTCCTTACACGGCGATGTATGAACAGACCATTTGTAATGCGATACCGGTTGGGAATCGGCTGATCATTTCTGGAGAAGCGCGGCCAACGGAAGCGGTTGATGTCCAACTCATCAATGGAAAATATGAACTCAAGTCCGCTTGGAAGAATGCGGAGATGAGCACATACATGACAAATCCGGTCATTCTTGATGATGCCCTTGTTGGCTTCGATATGCGTTCGAGGCGGGCCATCTGTGTCTCTATTTCGTCGGGGGCCACACTCTGGACAAGCCCTCGCATCGCCAAACAAATCGTCAACGTCACCTTGGTTGGAAAGCATATTGTGATTGTTTCCGATTCCGGAGAAGTCACAGTCGCTGATGCATCCACAAAGGCTTGGACACCACTCTTCACCTACACAATTGCTGAGCCAGGAAGCCTCTGGTCGATACCATGTTTCGCCGGAAACCAAATGGTTATTCGGGATCAGAAGTCCATCCGATCCTGGACGTTGGGCGCTTAAGGCATGCGTGAGATTCACGTTGTCGGCAGCTGCAATATGGACTTGGTGATGCAGGTTGCGACGCTCCCTGCGCCTGGACATACAGTCCTTGGAGGCAGCTTCCTGCAAATTTCGGGAGGCAAGGGGGCGAACCAGGCAGTTGCGGCCAAGCGTGCCGGCGGAACAGTCGTTCTACACGCCGCACTCGGGGACGATGCCTACGGCGATAACTTGCTGAGCCAATATGTTGGCATTGGTATCGATTGCTCAAGTGTCATCCGTGTCCCCAACTGTCCGACGGGCACGGCTGTTATTGTCGTGGATGGCAGGGGAGAGAACCTGATAGCAGTGGCATCGGGTGCGAATGTTCATGTGTCGCCTCCCGCACCTATGAACAATGTAGGGGCGTACCTCCTGCAAGGGGAGATTAGCCCGGAGGCCATCTTCAAAACAATAGATGTCGCATCCCAAAATAACGTCCCGGTCATCTTCAACAATGCTCCGGTGGTTTCTATTCCACATCGTTACCGGCCGTGCATTCATGTGCTGATTGTAAATGAACACGAAGCATCGATGATGACGGATTCCGTTGTGAATGACCGTGCGTCAGCTGAATGTGCCGCGGAGGTCCTGACGAGGCAAGGGTTTCGCCTAGTGATCATTACCTTGGGGGCAGCTGGTATCGTCTGGTCTTGCGGTGACGAAACATTCTTCCAGCCAGCATTCATAGTCAATCCAGTGGACACAACTGCGGCCGGCGATACGTTTTGCGGGGCGTTTACGACACGCTATGTTGCTGGTGATTCGCTCGGTGATGCGTTGTATTACGCTGCTGCGGCGGCGGCCCTGTCTACGCTCACAGTGGGCGCACAGCCATCTATCCCAGACGATGCCGCCGTTGTTAGATATCTTGCAAGCAAACCAATAATGTACGGATGATGTCTTGGAAGTGAACCAACAGTCACATGGTGACGTAGTATAAGTCGTGTCTCGTGAACGGTTTCCTACAAATCTTGGTCCAGCACTTTTACTGGCGCTCTTTACTGCCACCGTAACGGGTGTTTGGGATTACAACAACAAGGATGTTCAGCACACAACGATTTTGATGTTGGTCGCGTTTGGTTCGATGGTGTCCAGCCTGAGCTTTCCAAAATGGTGGGTTGTTTCATCGTTGTTAGTCGCCATCGGGGTTCCAAGCGCACACATCACATTGCAAAATCTGGGACTTCCTGCCGGGCACGAATCCCCGATATTAGAGTCGTTTTTGGTCACACTACCAAGTCTCGCAGGTGGATTTATTGGCCGGGTGATGCGAAATGAGCTGAATCAGGTGCGAAAGTAGCGTCATCGCCACACAGACCAGGCACTTGCCTTGCGTATCTGCGAATTGATTCATCGCCAACTGCGTCTTGCGCCAAAAAAAGCCGGGTCAGGGAGTGTGTTCCCAGACCCAGCTTGTTCTTTAGAGAAGCGTCAACCCCGTTCAGGTGCCGTGTCCACCTGTGTAATCGTCCAGTCACCTCGTAGGCGCTCCATCACAAGTGTTAGATACGTCGTATTGATATCCCCTTGAGGATTTCGGTACATATGTCTGATACGAACATTTACGACGCCGGCGCTTTTATTTTGGACATTTAGAATCTCAAAATCGGTTGTCCTCGTTGTTCGCATGAAGTCACGCGTCATGTCCAAGTAATCTGATGGCCGAAGCGAATATTCGTAGCGTCCACGAGTGAAGATAGACACATCGATGTCAGGCAACGTTGCCGTTGCCAGCAAGGCGATATCTTCGGTTAGAAACGCATCCTGAATGTTATAGATCGCCTTTGATAGGTTGTAGTCATCGCGCCACCAGCGACCGTTTGCACGGGGAGACAGATAGTAGTCGCCACCATTATCAATAACTGTCACTGGGCGGTAAAAACCATCCACATAAACTGGGCTGTCCACATAGATCACGCGTGGTCGCTGCACAATAACGTTTTGGCGGTAGATGTACGTTGGGACACAACCTGCGTAGACGTACCATGGGTTGTAGGCGATGTTTACGCTCACAATGGGCCCGGAATAGTAGTGTGGGTAGAACGCGTAGCGGTCCTGGAACCATGGGGAGAAGTAGGGATCAGCGACGATCATCGCTGGCCGCAAAACAAGACCATTCCCGCAACGTTGACCATCCCGGCCCCAGGTAAAGCGGCGTGCATCCGATGAATCCTGCCAGCGGCGCTCGCGGAACTGTGGGTCAACCCAGCGATCTGGAGTCCTGGATGTTCCTGGACGCTCAGCGATGGTAAAGCGTGGCGCACCTGCACGGTCATCCCGGTCAACCCGGCTGGTTGGAAGTGGCGAGCGTCCTCGATCGAGGTCACGGCTGGTTTGCGAACCGAAGGACTGAGGAGGTTGGTTACGGTCTGATCCCTGTGGACGACCTGTGTCCCGTGAACCTGCCGAAGGCTGACCAGAAGGCTGATTAGAACGTGGGGCACGGCTATCGCGTTGATCATTGGTGATAGGTCGGTCAGCTCGGTCGCTACGGCTACCATTTGACCCATTGTCGCGTTGAGGTGGAGCAGCTGGTCCAGATGTCCGGACAGGCGAACGGTCGCCACGGACAATCGGAGTTGGAGCATCATCGCGTCCTGTATCCCGAGTCTGGCGGCTATCACCACCAGATGAACGCGCAGGGCCAGTCTGGTCCTGTCCACGCTCTCTTGCTGGCCCGGTTGGAGGTTCCGGTGTCCGGGCAGGGGACCGGTCGCCGTCACGTGTAGGGACATCTGATGGACGTGTATCGCCGCCGGATGAACGCTGGGGCTGTGATGGTTCCGAGCCGCGGTCCCGTGATTGTGGGGCAGCAGGGGGCTCCGATGTCCGACCTGGTGAACGATCACCGCCGCGCGTTGGAGGCTCTGATTGACGAGCCGGCGGATTATCACTTCCGCGGCCACGTGGGGTGGCTTGTGCCAAGACAATCACCGACCCACTCATCGTAAGCGTTAGCGCGAAAATCGCGCACAGACTTCGTTGTCCAGCGGTCAAAACGTTCATCTCATTATCCTTACAGGGCAGAGCCTGCTTCGAACTATTCTTGACTAATGGTACGCAACCAATAGTGGAAATGTGACACGACGATTAGCGTTGGTTGGAAAAATCAGAACTCTAAATGTCACGCTTGTGAATCATTCTGAAGACGACCGGTAATACAACCAATGTGAGGACTGTCGCAGTGATCAATCCACCAATGACCACCGTTGCAATTGGCTTTTGAACCTCTGCACCGCTGCCCGTCGCAACCGCCATCGGGACAAATCCAAGACTTGCGACAAACGCCGTCATTAAAACGGGACGGATACGCGCCTGTGCACCGGATATGACAGCATCGCGAAACGTATCGGACGTGGACCGGATACTCGTTATAAATGTGACCATCACCAATCCATTCAGGACGGCGATTCCAGCAAGTGCGATAAAGCCAACACCGGCAGAAATACTAAATGGCATCTGGCGGGCAGTGAGGGCAAGAATACCCCCGGATACCGCAAACGGGATACCAGTGAACACCAACAGGGCATGTTTGAAATTGCCCAATGTCAGCATCAACAAAATGAAAACTGCGATAAATGTCAGTGGTACAGCTACCATCAGACGAAGTTTTCCTGACTTTAACTGTTCGTATGTTCCTGCATACTCCAGATAGTATCCCTGTGGCAATTTGATCGATGAACCGACCTTTTGTTGCACATCCTCGGCAAATGAACCCAGGTCTCGCCCGCGCACATTAGCCATAATTACGACACGGCGCTGGCCATTCTCGCGGCTTATCTGAATAGGCCCGCTCACACGTTCAATGTCAGCTATGTCAATGAGGTTCACGCGTGTACCCAGCTGAGTCGGAATGCGAATGGCTTTTATGTCACTCTCCGTCGCTCTGGAATCTGGAGTGAGCCGGACTGTTACATCGACTTTACGGTTACCATCCACGATGCTCACCGCTTTGTGACCGGCAAGCGCACTCTCGACAATGGCCTGTGCATCTTCAACATCGACCCCAAGACGCCCCATACGCTCCCGGCTTAGAACAATTTGCAGCTGTGGGAGCCCTTCCGTTGCTTCAACTTCAACATCCGCGGAACCTGAAACGCCTTCAACGGTTGTGGCAATTTCAGATGCAATGTCTGCGAGCTTTTCGATGTCAGGGCCGTAGACCTTAATGCCCAAATCAGAGCGGAGTCCTTGGCCCTGAATCATCTCATCCATACGCATCTTCACCGGTTGCGTAAAGGTGGCATCAAAACCTGGAGAGTGCTTGAGGACATCACTGATTGCAGCCACCAATGCTTCCTTGTTCGCCGCACGTTTCCATTGATGGGTGGGCTTTAGCGAAATCAAGGTGTCTGTCTGGTGAATCAACATCGGATCCGTCGCAACTTCAGGTCGACCAATACGGTTCATCACATGGGAAATCTCGGTTGGAAACTCTGAGAGGAGCACCTGCTCGAGCTTAGTGGAGCGTGAAATCACTTCATCAAGAGATGTTCCCGCGTTGTAAAACCCGCTGATGGCAATCGCACCTTCATCCAGCTCCGGGATAAATGTCGAACCAAGGCGTGTGAAGAGCAGTCCACTGATGGCCATGAGGACGATTGCTGGCGCAATCGCGAGCATGGGACGGTCCAGTAGCACACCGAGTATCCGCTTGTAGCCTGCTTCAATCCGGTCAAGCACAGGGTGGGGACGCTCATCTTCAGATTTAAGGAACTGCCTACACAACGCGGGTACCCAGGTGAGTGAAAGGAGAATGGATGCCATTAAAGCCAGGATGACCGTCAGGCCCATCGGGCGGAACATCTTGCCTTCGATACCTTGAAGACTAAGAATCGGTATATAGGTAGCGATGATAATGGCAACCCCAAACAGCGATGGCTGCATCACTTCTTTCGCTGCCATGAACAGGACATCGTCAAGCTCTTTAGGCGAAAGTGTTCGGGATGCGTGTCTAACCCGATGCGCGATTTGTCGTACGGCATTTTCGACAATAATGACTGCACCATCGACGAGGAGGCCGAAGTCAAGTGCCCCGAGACTCATCAGGTTTGCTGAAATATGAAACGCCCGCATTCCAATGGCAGCGATGAGCATCGCGACGGGAATAACGCTCGAGACAATGAGCCCTGCTCGGACTTGCAACAGAAAGAGGAATAGGACGACAACGACGAGGATGCCTCCCTCAGAGAGGTTCTTGAGGGCTGTTTCGAGGGTTCTATCGATCAGCTGGTCACGCTCAAGGTAGCCAACCAGCTTGGTGCCAGCGGGGAGTGTTTTTTCGATGCTGATGATACGGTCTCGAATACCACTCATCACCATCTTGCCATTTTCACCAATCAGGAGGAGTGCGACGCAGTAAACCTGTTCACCAGCACCCATATCGGTGAACGCACCCTGACGGATAGCATCCCCATCCGAAATGACAGCGACATCAGCAATCCGGATGACGCGCCCTTGGGTTGTTGTCTGGATTGGGGTCTGCTCGAGGTCTTCTTTACTGGTTAATGTTCCGATGCTCCGGACCAACGCCTGGGTTTCACTTTGTTTCAGATAAGACCCACTGGCATTGGAGTGGTTTTTAGCAAGGGCTGCTGATACATCCCGAATAGTTAAACCCGTCGTTTCAAGCTTCAAAGGATCGACAGCAATTTGCAACTGACGTACGGTCCCACCCCAGGGATTGATTTCAGCGAGTCCTGGTACACGCAGCAGCTGGGGTCTAACCACCCAGTCCATCAACTCCCGCCGTTGGCGAAGTGAAAGGTCAGGGTTACTAATTTTCAGATGAACGAGCTCACCCAGCCCCGTCGAGACCGGTCCCATTTCCACTTTGCAGCCGATTGGTAAATCAAGACCATTTAGACGCTCTGAAACGACTTGCCTTGCAAAGTAAAGGTCTGTCTGGTCATCAAAGACAACAGTCACCTGCGAAAGGCCATATTGACTGATGGAGCGCGTTTCCATCAGGTGTGGTGTACCAGCCAATGCAACTTCAAGTGGAAAGGTAACCTGGCGCTCCATTTCCTCTGGGCCAAGACCATCCATAGTCGCATTTATCACCACTTGTTTATTGGTGATGTCCGGAACAGCGTCAATAGGCATCGTCGCAAGCTGGATACCTCCATATGCTGCGATGACGAGCGTTATGAGGAGGACAATGCCCCGAAACTTTATGGAAAACCTTAGGAGGTTATCAATCACTTCTTGAATCCAGCTGCTTCTGCGGCTGCGAGGAGAGCATTCGCACCTGTCATGACAATGACGTCACTTTTACCAATGCCGGTTACCATGACTTGCCCCGTGGTTGCATTTTGGACTACTGTAATTTCCCTGATTTTGTAGGTGTTTGGGCCTTGCTTGGTGAACAGCAATGATTTTCCATCGGACGTTACTACGGCGCTTGCAGGAACGACCACACCAATACTTTTCGTATCGATCGGAATCTTCGCGGTTACAAGTGTGCCTTGCCGCATATCAGAACCGGCTGGGAGCTGAACGCGCACTGGTATCAATCCTGTTGCTTCATCTACGATGGTGCCAATCGTCATCACAGAGCCATTGATCGTGCGCGATGCTTTGGATACTGAAATCTGCATCTGGCTTCCTGGATGGACATTGGCAAGATCGCTTGGTCTGATGTTTACCGTGATACCTACTTTGTTCCGATCAACAATGGTTAGGATCGGCGTATTCATATCTACCGTATGGCCAACCGTCGCGTGTTGCTCTGAAACGATTCCGGATATGGGCGCAGTGATAAAGATTGTATGATTGTCTCCAGCTTTTCCCCCAAGGAGCTGAATGTCATCCGCGGCAGAATCCTTTTCAATGCGTGCTTCTTCCAAAGCGCTTTGCGCTTCAATGACTTCCTTGTTCATGGATGTTGCTGTTGTATAGACACTTTTCGCACGAAGGACTGCATTGCTTGTGCGGTCGACCGCACGCTTTAGGACTGCAACTTTCTCGATGACTGCGTCGCGCTCGAGGCGTGAGGTTTCACGTCTGGCAAGGGTAGCATTACGGGATGTTGTGATAAGGCGAACGGCATCTTCAGCATCCGAAACCTGAGCCCGTGCCTTTTCCCGTTCGACGCGGGATATGAGTTGATCTGCGAAAAGCGCAGCTGCCTGTGATTCAGCCGTTTCTGCAACCTTCAATTTACGGGTTGCCACTGTACGGTCGATATCGGCCTGCACAAGGAGCGCATCGATATCCGCAACCTTGGCGTCCGCAATTGATACATCGATTTTGCCTTGAGCAAGCTGTGCTTCTGCAGTATCCAACTCTGCAATGACTGCTTCTAATGGTTGCGCCGTCGTACCATTCAATTTTGCCAGTTGCTGATGTCTGCGGAGCTGGGTTTCTGCCAGTTTTACATGCTCAACGGCAACTCTAAAGGCCGTTTGTGCATTATGTAAATCCTCTGACTCAAGCATCGCAACAATCTGCCCGGATGTTACTAGACGCCCGACAGGAACTGGTAGGGAAGTGATTTTTGCGCGGACACGAGAGTTCACGACCGACTTCGCATCATTAAATGCTGTGGCAACGCCGTAAGCGGAAATGAATCCAATGGATAACTGCTGGGTAGGAGCACAAGTATCAATGCTGATCAGCTTTGATGCCTTATCACTTATTGTTAGTACGGTGCCTGTGAGCGTTGAAGGTGATCCTTCAACGGCTTGAGAGGGTAATTGGGAGGGACTTTTTGCACAGGATATTGGCAAAGCGATGGTGGCAATGGCAGCAGTTGCAATGGTGAGATTTCGATGGAAACGTAAAGTCGGTTGTGTCATTTCCTGTTACTTTGCTTGGTTGCGGCGATCAACTGGCTGGGAAGCATCCCGCCTTGTTCAATCAGGTGTCGTATGCCCTGATCCCGCTGGTCTCTAAGTGAAATCAGCCGGCGTTCCG
>CAIRTT010000251.1 GCA_903881535.1 uncultured Armatimonadota bacterium | reverse complement strand
TTGAGAGTTAGCGCGGGTCAGCACCAAGCTATTGCCGGACAGCCACGCCAGCACATCGTCAGCGCCATCGTCTGACAAGCGAATGGGCTTATGTACCGACTCGATGGGGCCAGGCACCACGCCCAAGGCGGCGCAGATAGCCTCTAGCGCATATTCACGCTCGGGGTGAAACTCGACAAGGCGGGCGGCAAAGTTATCGCGCCCCGGCTTGATGTTGACCGAGCCAGGCAGGCGAAAATTGCGAACGGGGTTGCACGCGCCCTTGTCGGTATACCCCGCCTCGGCAATGGCGGTGATGGCGGCTGAAAATTCGCCCTTGGTCGGTTGGTCGCTAAAAGCATAGCCCCATTGGAAGGAGCCTTCTGATGTCTCCATGATCCAAGTCGGCGCCAGCGAAGGCGTGTTGGGGGCTTTGTCAGGGTCGCCCACATCGTCAAGCATCATCACCAGCACATAGTCGCAGTTGGCTGCGCTTGCGCTCACCTTGCCGTCTTGGAAGCGGTCGATGATGAAGCTGGCTGTGTTGCCGTACCACGAGCCTGCCTTGCGCTTAACACTCGGCAAAAACGCAGGCCAAGTGCATTTGATGGCCCCATCTGCGTGATACATCATCTCGCCCTTGCGCATGACCGGCGACTGCTTGACGATCAGCGCAGTCTCGCCCTCGGGGGCCAAACTCATCAAAAAATCTACAAATTCATTTTCCATATCGCTCCATCACTTTCACATCAGCGGCCAAAGGCAGGCCGTTAGCCCAAGCGGGTGGTGTACACATCACTCGCCTTAATTCTTCTGGGTTGGGGGTGGCAGTCTCGATGACGATCTCGTCATGGATGTGCAGCACTACGCCATCTAGCTGGCGCAGCGCATGGCGCAGCAGGTCATTGGCCACGGCCTGCGTGACATTCTCACACGCAAGGCCCTTCCACAGCCTTGCTCTAGGCCACTCTTTTGCGTCTTGCGCAGGCTTCCATGCCGATTTTGCATAACTAATGCCGTCTTGCTCCAGCTTGGCAAAGGGGTAGCACAGCACCCTGCCGGACGGCAGCGCATACCACAGGTGCTGACCGTCAAACAAATAGGTGATGCGGCCAGCGGTAAACTCACGCCCTTTGTTGCGCATCGCTCGGGTGTACTGCTCTTCCAGTTCAGACCAAAACGGCACGGCCCAAGTGTTGGCCCTGCGCCAGCCGTCAACCATGCGCCTTGCAATCGGTTCTGGCAGGTTGACCTTGTAGACCCTGCCCATTGCGGCGAACGCGCCGACACCGCCTGCAAACCCGCAGGCCAATTCTTGCACCTTGCCGATCTGGCGTTGGTCGTCTGTGACATCTTCGATTTGCACATTGAAGGTGGCAGCGGCGTTTACTTTATAGACATCTTGGCCTTTGGCAAAGATATCCAGTTTGTCTTGACCACGACCGGAGAGCCAGGGGTTGACACGGGCTTCGATGGACGACCAGTCGGCAACGACAAAGCTGCGCCCGTGAGCTGGGATAAGCGCTGGTCGGAGCATTCCCTTAAGAACATCGGTAACGCGCTCTCCAAACCTTGGCACAACCGCATGGCCCCTAACCATTGCGTGACGGACAGCACTCGGGTCGCCTGCGCACTTGCGGGTGAAGTTGTGGACTTGAGCGCCGTAGGACGATGCGCGTCCTGTTGCTGCGCCGCCTGCAAATACGAACGCTCCTCGGACGCGCTCATCTTCGTCATCTGCCAAAGCTGCGAGTCGGCTGAATTTTGCAACTGACGAGGCCCAAAGGTCATCGGCGCATTGGATAATTTCTTTGACATCTTCTGGCACTCCATCACAGTTTAAAAGGTTAGCTCTCACGGTCTTGTCGATGCTGATCTTGTCGTCCTTTTGCATGAGCGTGCGGGCCTCTTCACCCACACGATCCCAGACCCATTGACGCATCTTTGGTGACCGGACGCTGACGATTGCGCCCTCGGACACCTCTTGGACGATGGCCTCGATCTCGACAAGCTCGGCAGCAGCGTACTTGATTGCGGCCTTGCACAGGGGCACATCAACCAAGACGCCTCGGTCGTTGATCTGCTCGTTGACATGGTAGTCGGCCAGCTCTTCGTCAGACAGGGGGCGTAGGCCCTTGCTGATGGCACGCATGGCCCTGACATCTTGCTCGCAGTAAGAAATCATCTCGGCCATCAGGTCAGGCGTGTGCTTGAACGGCGGCACGCACATCAATCGAATGAGCGCAGCGCCTCTGTGGTCTTTCTTCATAGACGCGCCAGCAAAGCGCCCGACATCTTCAAGACTGCCTGGGGCGCAGTTGGCTCGGGCCTGTGTTGCGGTGCAATAAAACTGCTCCAGTTTGAAGTTGATCTGTAAGACATACCAAAAAATCAAGCGCTCGAATGCCGCATTGTGGCTGTAGATCAGGCCGGTGTAGCTGCGCACGCGGGCGGGGAATAGTTGATCTGCGGGCGTCCATGTGACGACATCTTCATCGTCAAAAGCGTAGGACATGCACAGCACTTCAGTGCTGGCGTGTTGGGCGTAGTTGTAAACGCCCTTGGACCGCAGGTCGCAGTTGGACCTACTCTCAAAGTCAATCCACAAAGCAGGCATAGTGTCTCCGCACTTTTATGGCGCTTATTGTTGCTTCATGTACGCCGTATTCAGCCGCTAATTGCCTTCCAATACCACGACCCTCAGATTTAATGCGGCTACGAATATCTTTCACTTGTGCTTCCGTCAGCTTACCTCTGTGCTGGTGTAATACTGCATCTATGTTATTTTCACTGCGCGTGCCCCACCGCAAATTAGCTAACCGGTTATCGTTTGGAATCCCGTTTATGTGCAAGCACTCATGCTTATCGGGGGTAGCCCCAACAAAGGTCAACAACACTAGCTTGTGAACGCATTGACTATTTCCGCGCCCCAAAGCCACGCTCAAATGGCCCCCAGGCATACGACCGGGGCGCAAAATGCGGCCTTGTGGGTATCGTTGAAACGAACGAACACGCCCTTGATCGCTGACTTCGTATTTGCCTTCATACTCAGGCACAAGTTTCCAGACTTCCATAAGTGTCTCCTTTCCAAAGCCCCCTGTCACGGGGCTTCAGAAAAGGCTTACGCCCGACGACGACGACCTGCTGGGGCGGCCATTGTCGGCACTTCGATTTCCTCTTCGGCAGCAGCCTCACCGTCCATGCTCACCCACTCGACAATCTCAAAGACTGGCGTGTAGATTTTGCCGTAGCTCTTGTGGGCGTAGTGGTCCTTCTTCAGACGCACAATGGCCACAGGCTTGGTTTGGTCTTTCTCGACCTGCTCGGCCAGCGCAACAGCCAAGGTCTGAACGCCGCGCTTGCCGCCTACACTTGTGGTCGTAAAGCGTGCTTCCATACCCTTGTCTTCGCCGCTGACGCACTTGATCGACATGCCGACCTGTGTCTCCCAGCCTTTCTTGGCTTGAGGCGGGGCCTCATCCAGCTCAGGCAGCGGGTTGCTAACGCTGGTCATCTTCTCGCCAAGCACCTCGCCGTCACCCCAGGCGATAAAGCCGTGGACAAAGCTAAAAGGGTTGACGGCCCAAGTCGAGTCATCCTCGACTTCGGTCTGGTCTGCACCAAAGACCCAATGGCCGGTTTTGTCCATCTTGACGATGACGACACCGGCTGGCCCAACATCGGACTGAAGCGCCCGTAAGGAGGAGGCCAGAGTAGATACGGCAGGCAAGCCCGCCTTGGAGAAGGTTACTAGATTTGACATAAAAGTCCTTATTGAAGTTTAGAAAGGGCAGCGGTTAATTGCTTACCCAAGAGCATCACCTCGGGGCGCGGATCGTTTGCGCTTGCCAAAGTGTTACCTGAAGAGATGGCCACAACCAAGTCGTCTGGCAGGGCGAGCTTGCGCTTTTTAAGCACCTTCTCAGCCTTTGCTGGAGAGACTACGGATGTTTCCATCACCTCAGATTCTGTGAGGCCGTATGCGAACAGGGCGACTTTGGCCTTTTCGTCATCGGTCCATGACCGGATCGCTCGTTTGGCGACCAGTTTGTATTCGGGCAGCTTGGCCCCTGATTCGAGCATCTGCAAGGCGAGGGAGCGCAGGTCTGTGATCCAGCCCTCCAGCATGTCAGCGTTCTTAAGGTACGCGCTGATCTGAGGGGCATCCAGACCGTCAATTGCAACCTTGAGCGCCCTCTCGGCAGCACCGGTCATCTTGGGGCAGATTGGCTTGGCAGCGCACCAGCGGCAATGATCGCCTGTGGCCAGTGGGGCGTTGCCCTTGGATGCGGCCCTGACAGCGTGAACCAACTCTAGCTCGAACGCTGCGATGCGCTCAGGCGTTGTCACCCAGCGCTTGATCTCAGGCGGCTGCACGATGATGAGTTCGATCTCGGTTGCACCATCAAAGGCCCATGCGGCCTCCTTGGTGCGCATGGCCGCAGCGGCGTAGAACATCAATTGAGGGTTATTTTCGGCATCAATCGTTACACCAGAACCGAACTTCCAGTCCAGCACAATGGCCCTGTCGCCTATTCTGGCTATCACATCGGCGCTGCCAAAGACATCGGGCAGCAGGTCACCAAAGTGAACGACTGTCTCGGCCTCTAGTTGCATCTTGTGATTGGGGTCGATGATGTTAAGCGCATCAAGGGCGGGTTTTAGCTTGGTGTCGATCAACTCTTGCGTGAGCGTCTGATCTTCATAGCGTGTGCCAAGGTAAGACTCGGGTGTCTCTTCAGACATCAGAATTTCAGAGATGACATTGTGTAAGAGCGTGCCCTCGTCAGCGTATTTGCTAGACGGTTGCTTGGGCATCTTTTGCACCAAGGCCACTGAGCCTGGGCAGTTGATGACGCGCTTGGCGGTCGAGCCGCCGACGATGTTACTGTGTTTCATGCTTCCCTCGCTTTCAGCATGGCATCGGCCATCCAGTAAGACTGAGCAGCAGCAAACTGGCGCAAAAGCGCAGGCTCGTCATCTATCATTTTTTCTTCCTCAAGCGCGGTGAGGAACCAAGTCATTGCTTTGGCAGCGAAGTAATCGCGCAAAGTCATTTCAGGTATGTCGTTCATTTCAGAGTCCTTTAGTTGAGTGGAGCAATCACTATATCACATAAAAAAGAAGTTGTGCAAATCTTTTTTACGATGTATGATGCAAACATGGAAAAAGAAATCGAACGGCATTTTGTGAGGTCTGTGCAGAGCATCGGCGGCAGGGCTTACAAGTTTACATCGCCCGGAAGGCGCGGAGTAGCAGATCGCATTGCGTGTTTACCCGATGGTGCGGTTTGGTTTGTGGAATTGAAAACCAAAGGCGGCAGATTGTCTGAACTTCAGAAACACTTTGCCTCGGAAATGAAATTACTTAATCAGAACTATGCAGTTCTGTGGAACAAGGAGCATGTTGATGGTTGGATTGCGTCCCTATCAGAACCAAGCTGCTGACTTTCTCTTTGAGAACGACAGAGCGATGATTCTCGCCCCTGTGGGGGCTGGCAAGACTGCCATCACGCTGACGGCCATGCAGGCCATGCTGGACGGCGGCTACGCCAAGCGCTTTTTAGTGCTGGCCCCCAAGCGCGTCTGTACCGATGTATGGCCTGTCGAGCAAAAGCTGTGGGCGCACCAGATGAGCCTGTCGGTCTGTGTTGGTAGCATCAAGCAGCGCCTAGCATCCCTTAGCTCAAGCGCCCAAGTGGTTGTAACCAATTACGACAATTTGCAGTGGCTGGCCAAGCAAACGCTGGACTTTGACGCCGTGGTGTTTGACGAACTCACGCGCCTTAAAAACCCCTCTGGCGCAAGGTTCAAGGCCCTGCACAAGGTGCTGGACTGCCCTATTCGCTGGGGCCTGACTGGCAGCTTTACCAGCAACGGTTTGGAAGATGTCTTTGGGCAATGCAAGATCGTTGACCAGTCCCTTTTGGGCCGGTCTAAAGGCGCGTTTCAGCAGCAGTATTTTGTCCTGATTAACAAAGAGTACGGCGAATGGGCACCCCGAGTAGGCTCCCTTGAGAAGGTCATGGCCGTGATTAAGCCTGCCACATTTGTCTTGGAGGCGGGGGACTATACGTTGCCGTCGCTGAACATTGTACCTGTCATGTGCGCGATGGACCTGACGCACTACAACAAGATGAAGAAAGATTTTGTGGTGGAGTTTCCAACGGCCAAGGCGGTTGCGCTCAACGCAGGCGTTGTCACCGGCAAGTTGCAACAGATGGCCAGCGGGTTTGTCTATGACGCCAATTCGAGCATCTGGTTTAGCAGCCACAAGTTTGACCGGCTGGACGAGCTGCTTGCTGAGAACCAACGGGCCAACACCATCATTGCCTACACCTACCAGGAGGAGTTGGCTGAACTCAAACGCCGCTATCCAAAGGCGCAGACGCTAGACGACACCAAGGCGATTGAGCGCTGGAACGCAGGCAAGATCGAGATGCTGCTGGTGCATCCAAAGTCGGCAGGCCACGGGCTAAACCTCCAGCATGGCGGCTGCAACATGGTCTTTTTGTCTCTGCCGTGGTCGCTTGAACTCTACGAGCAAACGATTGGCCGCCTGCACCGCAGCGGTCAGAAAAATGCGGTCTGGGTGTATGTGATGACGACCCTTAAGACTGTGGATGAGAGAATTTATGCGGCACTGCAAGACAAGCGTGCCATCAGTGATATTGCAATGGAGGAACTCAAGTGAACCGAATTACCCTATGGAAAACCAAACTCAAGGCCGCTAAGGCCGAGTTGCGGATCAGCGTGCGTGAGGCCAATGCGGCCAAGCGCAGTCTGGACCGTATCAAAATAACCATTCTTGAACTGGAGGCCAAAATTGCAGCACACATGGAGAAGCCTTAACAGCGCCTTGCGAACGCTGGACGAGGGTAAGGTCTTGGAGATGCTGGCGCACGAGAGGCGCAACGACAAACGGGCTGCTGTATTGCAGCGCTTGCACCAGCGCTACAACACTTTGAGAGTAGCAAGAGAGCGTATTGAACTTTTACAGGAGGCAACTAAGCCATGACTATCAATTGGACACCGCCCGAGGGCACACGGATCACCTACCCCCGTAGGGGCTTAGATGATAAGGACTTTAACTTCAAGCGCGGATCGGATGTGCAGGCGCTGTGGCGTGAGTACGGCTGGGTCCCACCGTCTGAGAGCAAGCCACCGATGCCGGAGGTGCGTCATGCCACGCCCTAAGCCGCCAGAGCCGCTGAACCCTCGCCAAATTCGCATGTCGGACAGTCAGTGGGAGGCATTTCAAGCCTGGGGCGGCGCTGACCGGCTGCGCCAGTTCTTAGCCGCTATGCCCAAGCAATATGTGGAGTTGTTTAAAAATGGACCGGCCTAACTTTGAAGCATGGGAGCAGGCCACGCTGGCCAAGTTTGCGCGTGAGTGCTACGATAAATTGTGTGAGCAAGACGACATTATCCAGCAGCTTACCCGTGACCTTAAGACCGCCATCAAGGCGTACAGGGACTTGATGTGAACCGCCCACCTCTTTGGCAACTGTGGGAGATAGCGCAGGAGTTGGGCGTTCCGCACCGGCATCTGACGGCGCTAATCGCTACTGACAAGGCTGGCCCAAGGCCAGTCCTGACACCGAGAAAAGAAAAACGGTTTTACAACAAAGAAGCAGTAATCAAATGGTTTAAGGAGAAACAAACATGATTAAAGAACCTGAAGACGAAGCATTTGACGCTATCAAAGCCGTGACCGGCTGGCGCAAGCGGTTAATACTTAGGACTTGGCTGAACGATGACGAATTCATTGACCGAGATGCATCAGCAGCCGACATCCAGCACCACAAGAATGTCTGCCCACCTTGTACGAATCATTGCAACCAAGGCCGAGAATGCCCCGCCCGAAAATAGAGTTTTGGAGTTGCATAGAGGAGCATATTGTTCTGAATGCACCCAATAGGGCGCAGGCTTACAAACAACTGCATTTGGAAGGTTTCAAGCGCACCCAGAACGCTACCTGGGCTAAGTACCGCAAACTCAGGCGTATGGCCGTGTCCCTGACTTGTCAATGATGAGCGCTTGACGGCGGGGCGCTGCCTCAGGGGTGTTAGGGATGCTGATGTGCGTCCAGCGGTCAAACTCTCTAATGATTTGATCGTAGGCAAGACCTGACGCAATAATCGTCTGTACGACTTGATCTGGGGTCAGTTCAGGGACTCGGATGTCCACAGCAGTACCAAGCCGATGCTGAGAAGTATCACGGCTACCCACTGCATCATTAACCAGCTTTGATCTGAAAGCTGAATTAACCATAACTGGACGGCCTCCCAAGAGGGCTTTAACTTCTTCAAGGAATTGCGCAAGTCGTTTAAGGTTTTCAAGTTCGGCCTCGTTCGGTGTGTTATCAAATTCACGGTGATCCGTGTGGGTCAGTTCCGCAAGGGAGAAGTGCTTACTTAGTTGCGACATTGTTGACCTTCTCAAATGTGCGTAAGCCGCCCAGCCCCAGCATACCCATCATCAGTTGCCAGAGATTTTCGTCAAGGCCGGGGAAGGTGAGGGCGGGGTAGAAGGCGGTAATGAACGGGCGCACAAGGTACTGATAGCACATCGCCAAGGCGCAGACCCATCCGATTGCTGGACGCCAGCCGCTAACGAATATGCTACTGCTTGCCGCCTCGACTTTGTTGATCTCGGTTTGGGCAGTCATGGCTGCTAACTCACCCGACTGCTGTAGTTTCATCAGTTCAAGGCGTGCAGCATCTTTGGCAGCGGGATCGGGGATCAGCTTATCAATGAGCTTGGAGCCTATTCCCAACATAGCGTCTAGTCCTAGCATAGTAAATCTACCTTTCGATTTTGAAATATCTCAAGCCGCAGTTTAGCTTGGTCTGCCCGTTTGACATACAACTCAAACTCCAGCACATGAAGTTTGTGTTCTGCCATCGCTGACTTTGCCAGATTGCATTGTTCTACGTTGTGCTTTTCCATCTTCTGCTCAACAAGGTCTGTCTTTGTTGGATAACCAACCACCGGCAAGATCGGATACCAACGGACTGCATCGATCACTTCTCATCTTCATCATGGCTCAGTTTCACGCCAGCCAATAACCCGATGAAGCCTCCAATAATGGTTTGAAATGCGGGGCTTATCAGCTTGAAAATCTCGTTGTTATCCACTTCGGCGGCCCATAGGCCAAGAATCAACGCCAGCACCATCACCAGCACGCAAAGACACAGCGTTGCAGCTACCATGCTTGTCACGACAAAGGTCAGCTTACTTCTTAGTTCGGTATTGTTCATGTATCAACCCTCTGATTTCAAAATTATCACTTGAACCTAGCCATTCCCCAAAGTGATTGTAGAGCTGCGTCAATTGCTCTCGTGAGCATTGATTGGCGTTCTTCTTCAACCAGACTAACGTTACTTCTTTGCGCTTACTGGGGTCGTGTTCCGTAAGCGCAAGTATCTTAAACTCGCCAACATTGCATGAGGTACTTACTCCCAGCAAAAGGGGGATGAGGAGTATTAGCCAGCGCATTCATTTGTCTGCTTTGTTATCCAGTTTGTCAAATATCTTGCCTAGCATATCTCGGATGTCTTTGATGTCAGACCGATAGTCTTCTCGGCTGACGTACTGGGCTGGCATGTGGCGCACATCGCTGTCGAGCCGGTCCAGCGCAACGTAGATTCTGTTGAGAATCCATCCACCAAAAAACCCTGCGCCTGCCACAGCCAAGTTAAAGAATATCTGGTAATCCATCATTTTGTACTGCCTATGCCTCGAATGGTTACTTCAAATGGCTTTGCTAATGCGTTTTGGATTTCTTGTTCGGGCGCAAGTTGATTGCGTTGTGCTGCTCGGGTCTTGGGGCCTTGGCCTTTGCCAGATACTGGACGAGGGTTACGCAAACTTTCTTCCATCATGTCTGCTTTGTCATACATTTGCTCACGCAATATGGCCGCATCGCGCCGCGCCGTTTCGTTTGCCTGACGCTTGGCCAAGTCGTCGTACATTTGCGCCATTTCACGGGCTTTGTCTATGGCCTTTTGAGCAAATGCGCGGTCGTCCATTCTTGCCGCAATTTTCTCAGGGGACAGTTTGCCAAAGATAGCTTCACCTTGCGCGGTGGGCATACCTTCCAACAGACTTTTAGACCAAGCTATTTTTTCAGTCGCTGACATATTGAAAAATTGACCCGCGAGAGCTTTTTCTGCCGCAGACGTTGCTGTTTTACCCGTACCTTCAAGTACTTGAATGTTAGGCGTCATGCCTGCGGTGGCTTCAGCGCCGACTGTCATTTTGCCGGTTATAGGGTCAATTTCGATAACTGAACCTGGGCCGCGAGATTTGTTTCGTTGTTCAAGTGCAGACGCCATTTGGCTTATCGGCGTAGATGGTGTCTCAATAGGCGTTTCAGCCATCGCTTTTTCTATGTTGTACCGACGAACGCGCTCTGCCGCTACGGAAGCCATAGTACCTTCTGCTGCAGGCCCAGAAATTTGTGTTGGGTTAAAATTTGGCCCCACATATTGGGCAGACGGAGGAAAATTAACCTCGGGTTGCCCCGGCGCCCAATTTGGACGATAAGGCGTTTCGGCAGTTTGCGCGTAGTTGTATGGTACTAACTGATTAGGACCATAATTTATGTCGGCAGGCGTAAGTTGATTGACCGGCGGGCGGTAATCTTTGGGTATGGCTTGGGCGGCTTGATACTTAGGGCTGACCATTCGGTTAGCCATTACGTTGCTGCCTAATTCGCCAAGCGCTGCGCCAGCAGCCAAGCCCGCAACAGGCGCACCTACAGCAGAACCAATACCAGCGCCTAATGCGCCGCTTAATGTTGTCCTGCTAAGTTTCCTGTTAGCCATCGCCGCAATTGACTCTGGCGTTGTTAAACCCATCGCTTCTGGAAAATTGCCCGCAAACCGGCCAATAGTAGCAATGTCGCCAGTCAGTCTTGAATTTTCTGCGGTAAGTTTTGCCAGTTTGGAGGGGTTAATTTTTCCTGAGTTGAAGTCAGTAGCATCTTCATACGCATGAATCTTGGCCATTTTTACGCGGGCATTGCGAAGGTCACTGAGCAGTTTTGGGTTTGTTACATTGTCTTCAATCATCTGTTCCAGCGCGTCAGCTATGCCGCGATAAGCGTTAACTTTATCAAGCTCGCTTGCTGGAATTGGATGACCTGCCTTTTGAGAGTTATTGATGGCTTGCGCTTGTGCCCGTAGATCACTAATACTTTTTACAGTTTCCGCGCCGGTAAGCCCGTTTGACATATCTTGTATTGATGTGTCAATAATCTCATTTAACGCTGCTGCGCGTTCTTTACCAAGCACCAATTTGCTTGGGCGCAAGTTTTTCATCGACTGTACTACTTCGGGCGCTGCCGTCATTGCGGGAAGTTTTGCAACTTCTTTATACGGTCCACTAGCAGCTTCTCTAGCTGCTGCAAACGGCGCTTCCGAATTCAGTGCAGTGTTGGGCGGCAGGCCCATTTCGTTAAGTGCAATTTTTGGCACTTGTTCAGCGTTAACTTTGGCCGCAGCATCATTGATCGTTTTTGGATCGGTTACAAAAGATTTTATTTTGTTAGTCTTGGTAGGATTCATTGCCGCCGGATCGGCGACTAATCCAATTTGATAACCTTCATTTGCGGCTTCAATTCGACCAGCATTTTTATAGCTTTGCGCAACATTGGCTTCTTGAATTCTAGCCGCACGGGCCGCAATAGGCGCTTCAATTGCTTGCCCAAGAGGGCTAGCGCGGGCGGCAAGCAAAGCGTTTTGAGTAGCGTCAGAACCCGCACGGACAGCGGGCG
>CAIRTT010000250.1 GCA_903881535.1 uncultured Armatimonadota bacterium | reverse complement strand
TCGATGGCCGCGCGGAGTGCATCCTCTGCATCGCCAGCCCAGAAGGCCTGCGATCCTAGAGAGACATCCCCGGTAGGTCCATCTACGCCAATCGCCATGTCATCTGGGTTACGACGAACCCATCCACTTGGTGGCGAAAAGATCAAGCGCGGAAGGATCATCGCATCTGGTGCGATGTCAGCAACGAACTGCAGCATTTCTTCGAGATGCGCATAGTTGCGCTCATCCGCACCTGTTCGCCATGGCAAGTGAGCCAGCATCGTGAAGATACGTACACCCGCCTGGTAGGCGTAACGAATCTGCCGTTGGGCGACATTGCGGTCGAAGTCGCCTTCCGTGTTCGTAAAGAACATGATTGCGGGTCGTGCTTCCCCGTTTACATGGAGCACCGGCCGGCCATTGATCATGCTGATGTTTGACGCAGAAAAGCGTTGCAGCAGCTCAGTAGACAATGGTGCGAAAACAGGTGGCAGGGGTTCTTCTGGAATTGGAACCAGGAGAGGAATCGCTGGCGGCAAGTTCGCTGAGCGCTGACTACGCCGCGCAGGAGCTTCATCCGTTTCAGAATCAGACACATCAGATGAGTTATCACCATCCAGCATCAGCTGCGGTGCAGCAACTGTACGGGTACGGCGAAGGCCACGGCCGCGGCGGCGATCTCCACGTCCATCATCATCGTCTGTTTCAGAATCGGTACCGGCGCCTTCGGTTGCATCAGAGGCTGTATTTGCGTCTGATCCGTCTGTTTCGGCCGTGCGGCCTCTGCGGTTACGGCCTCTTCGTGAGCGGTTAGTGCGTGCACTGCCATCAGCAGTAGCTGCATCATCAGATACAGATTCATCCGTCTCACCGACGGCACCCTCGGTATCCGAGGCGGCATCAGTGGTGACATCGCTTCCACGCCCACGTCGGCCACGCCCGCGCCGCGTGCGCTGGTTGCGGGATCTGGCGGTGTCTGCTTCATCGGATGGCGCCGTGTCATTGGTGTCGGAGACTAAAGGTGCTTCTACAACGATGGTATTTTCGATGGCACGTCGACGACCGCGTGTCCGCTGAGGAGCATTCGGGTCTACCGGAGCCTCAGGGGCCCGGGTTACGACGACTACAGGTGGCACCTGGGTAGGTTCGACCACGGTTAGTGCCGGCGCTGCATCAGCAACCGGCTTAGCGGTGCGGCGGGCACGCGCAGGTCGTGCTGCATCATCCGCTGGTTGTGGTGCATCAACCACTGCTGCATCGGCTGTTGCGGCAGGTTCCACAGCCTTGGCACGTGTACGGCGTGGCTTTGCTGCTACATCCGGGGCTGCTGCTGCATCGATCGTAGATGTTTCATCACCATCAGCGACTATAGTCGGCTTACGTGTCCGACGCGGTTTAGGCGTTGCTTCCGGAGTAGATTCCGGCTGATTACCGTTGTCTGCGACAATGGATTCTGGGGATTCGACAGTTGCGTCGGCATCCGTAGTTGTACGGCGTCTTGCCATATTCAAACTTCCTTTTGGGACCCCGTTCACTTGTCGGGGATGAGAGAGAACCTGCAAAAGTGCAGGTCGCGACCGTTGTTGGAGGTCCCTCGGCTTGGCTGTGGATTCGCTCGACACAGTCTCCCCGGGGCAGTCCACCAGAACGACCATTGCAAGAATACCACGATTGTCGTGTGCCCCGATGCGACTGGCGATTCGGATTGCATCTGATGACCCGGTATTGATACCATAGCGTGAAGATTTTATATCCGGCTACATGACTGGCGTACGGGGATTACCTCGAGGAAGTGTGGCATCAAACCGGATGGGCCGTTCGCCTGGGCACGTTTTCACCCCCAGGAGATTTCACCGATGGAGCTCATCCCCGTCCGCTCTGCCTTGCTAAGTGTTTCCGATAAAGCCGGTCTGCTGCCGTTTGCCGAGCAGCTGTCCGCCCTCGGTGTAAACCTAATCTCGACTGGAGGCACATCCAAAATGCTGGCGGATGCCGGCTTGCCCGTTCGCCCTATCGATGACCTCACGGGGTTTCCTGAGATGCTTGATGGCCGTGTAAAGACATTGCATCCTTTTGTACATGGCGGAATTCTTGCTGACCGCGACAAACCAGAGCACATGGCAACAATCGCATCACATGGCATCGCTCCAATCGACCTTGTCGTCGTCAACCTCTACCCTTTCGCAGCGACGATTGCAAAAGAAGGATGCACGATTGAGGATGCAATCGAAAACATCGATATCGGTGGTCCAGCGATGGTGCGCAGCACAGCAAAAAACCACCACGGCGTTGCAATTGTTGTAAGCCCGACGGATTATGCGCGGGTCATCGATGAGCTGACAACGCTAGGTGGCATCTCACTGACGTTGCGTAAGGAGCTGGCAGCCAAGGCATATGCGCACACGGCAGCCTACGATGCCATGATTGCCTCTTACCTTGAGTCACAGTATGCCACTGATGATGCTCCGGCGGAGCTTCCAGCAACGCTTAGGATTACCGCAACGCGCGAGCAGGTCCTCCGCTACGGCGAGAATCCCCACCAGAAGGCTGCGTTCTACACCGTTCGAAACACGACAGGTGAACCATGCATCGGCCGCGCAACCCGCCTCGATGCCAGTGGTAAGGAAGTTTCTTTCAACAACCTTTATGACCTCGATGGTGCATTGGAGCTCGTCAAGGAATTCCCGGAAGCCCCAACCGCTGCGATCATCAAACATGCAAACCCATGTGGATGTGCACAGGGAGTTACGCTCGCGGATGCATTTGACCGTGCACGCGCCGCTGACACCATTTCCGCCTTTGGTGGAATACTAGCCGTCAACCGTGTTCTGGATCTTGCAACAGCCCAGCGCATCACCGGACCAAACACATTCTTTGAATGCATTGTGGCTCCTGGCTACGATGCGGATGCACGGGAACTTCTTCTAACGAAAAAGAAGTGGGGAGCAAACCTCCGGTTACTTGAGGTCGGTTCGCTTGATGGTGGGCCAGGCAAGACAGGCTTGGTTATCAAACAAATCATCGGTGGACTTCTCGTAGGAACACGCGACTATGCATCCCTCGATCCACGCGACTTCGTGGTTCCGACACGCCGTACACCCAGCAGCGAAGAGCTAAAAGAGCTGATGTTCGCCTGGCGCGTTGTGAAGCATGTGAAGTCAAATGCAATTGTGATGGCAAAGGATGGTGCATTACGCGGCGTCGGCGCGGGTCAGATGAACCGTGTCCGCTCTGTAAGACTTGCCATTGAGCAGGCAGCTGAACATGCAAACGGATGTGTTCTTGCATCCGATGCGTTCTTCCCATTCCCAGATGGTCCTGAAACAGCTGCAAAAGCTGGCATTACAGCCATCATCCAGCCGGGTGGTTCCGTCAAAGATGATGAAGTTGTCGCAGTGTGTGATGACTACAACATCGCGATGGTCTTTACTGGAGTCCGTCACTTCCGCCACTAGGAAATCAGCAGTACATGCTGGTCCAGATTATGCCTGGGCCAGCACCAGCTGAACTGCCTCCATGGCCGTGCTAACTGGGTAAACACTCAGCTCATTCCGGACGCCTTCGGGGAGCTCTTCCAAGTCCTCGACATTCCCTTCTGGAATGACTACGTGTCGAATGCCCGCTCCATGCGCAGCGACCAGTTTCATAGCGATACCACCGACAGGAATGATTCGTCCTCGAAGGCTGATCTCGCCGGTAACAGCCATGTCAGCCCTGACAGGAATGTCCTTGTACGCAGAGATGAGGGAGATTGCCATTGCCAAGCCGGCACTCGCACCATCTTTTTGAACCGCACCGCATGGGACGTGGACGTGCGCATCCACTGATCTAATCTGATCTCCACCACAGGATTCAACGAGATAGGCTTTGACCCAGGTCCACGCAGTTCTCGCTGATTCTTGCATGACTGAGCCAAGCTGGCCGGTGATTTCCAGAGCCTGCTCCCCCCGAATGCTCGGTAAAAGCTGACTTTCAATTTGCACCAGATCACCACCACCGCTCGTAGCAACCATTCCGGTAACAGAACCCACTTCAGATTCTGGCAGAGCACGCGCTCGTGTCCTAGCAGACCGTCCCAAAATACTAACCACAAGGTCGGCATTCACGGCACCAAGCTCTGTATTCTCTTCTACAAGACGAAGAACGAGCTGTCGCATGATGGAATCAATCTGACGACGCAGGCCTCTAACACCACCTTCATGTGTGTAATCACGGATGATGGATTGAACGGCTTCATGTGTAAAACAGATGTCATGTCCACCAAGCCCACACCGTCGAAGAGCTCCTGGAACGAGGTGGCGCTGTGCGATGTCAAGCTTTTCATCTTCGCTATACGCAGCGAACTCGACAACCTCCATGCGGTCCCGCAGCGCTTCAGGGATGTCATCCAAGTTGTTCGCAGTCGCAATGAATGTCACCTGTGAAAGGTTTAGGGGAACATCGACAAAGTGGTCATGAAACTCGTGGTTCTGCTCTGGGTCAAGGACTTCAAGGAGAGCACTTGCCGGATCGCCACCACGGTCTTTACCAAGCTTATCGATTTCATCTAAGAGAATGAGTGGATTGATTACTTTTGCTTCCCGTAAGGCTTCAGCGAAGTGCCCCGGATAGGCGCCAGTATATGTCCGGCGATGGCCACGAATTTCAGCTTCATCCCGCACGCCGCCAAGAGCGATCCTAATGAACGGGATGTTTAGAACGGATGCGATCGATGTTGCGAGCGATGTCTTTCCAACACCAGGGACACCCACAAAGCATAAGATCGGTGCTGTGTGTGCTGTGCCTGCCTGTTTTCGGACGGCGAGGTATTCGTAAATGCGCTTTTTCGCACTTGCCAGTCCAGAGTGGCGATCTTCAAAAATGGATCGTGCCGTTGGAATGTCAATTGTCATCGGTGCCGTCTGTGTCCACGGCAGAGACATCAGCATATCAATTCTGTCTTTGGCGAGCGATGACTCAGTGCTGTTGCTTGGAAGGCGCTCGTAACGGGAGATTTCTTCTAAAATCACCTTGCGAACAGAATCTGGGATATCAGAATCGGCTGCTAGCTTAGCTGTATGAACATTCCCATCTTCACGCGGATCAACAACATTCAGCTCGGCTTGAATCGCTTTGAGCTGCTCGCGGAGAATATCTGCCCGATGCACACGCTCAAAATCATTGTCAAGACGATCCCGAATCTGCTGACGCACTGCGCTGACATGCTTTTCCCGCATCAGTAGCGCATGAATCATGTTCAATCGCTTACCAGGATCGACTTCCGAGAGGAGGGCGACTTTTTCATCCAACGATGTTGGTAGATATGGACCAATCTGATCAGAGATGCAGGATGGGTCCAACGTCCCAGAAACAGCTGCCAACGCATCCGGGTGGGAAATGACTCCCTCTTCAACCAGAAGCTCAAATCCTTCAACCACCAAACGAGCTAGCGCCTGACGCTCTACCGCATCGACTTCGGATTCCACATCAGCGATGCAATCGAAGGCAGCAACAATCGTTGGGGAGGTCGAAACATATCCACGAATGATGACTCTGGCGCCGGCGCTGAGGGTAACACGGGCAATGCCATCCTGGAGCCATGCAACATTCTCGATGGTGGCTAGTACGCCGACGTTAACGAGATTTTCTGGGGATGCTTCATCAGAGATGTCACGCTGCGTAACAAGGAGGACCTGTCCATCGTGGTACTGCTGACTTTGCTCAATCGCCCGAACAGACCGCTCACGGCTTGCGAGCAGCGGAAAATGAGCACCTGGGAAATAAACCGCATCGCGGACCGCTACAACTGGAAGAATCATCCCAGGAAGCGTATCGTTAGGTTCAACATCATCCATCTGTTCTATTCGATACTGTGCAGTTATAACATTTGTCTGCGGTGTCAACTGGGCGTCCATGAGATGTACTCTAGGTCACAGACTCCGATGCAGTAATGATGAAAATGCTTGCTTTTGGAATTACGCCGTTTGGCGGATTTTCACTTACAGCAGCTGCAACTTTGTAACCTAGCCTCTTTGCGCAGAGTGAACATACAGAGGATTAGCAAAAAACCAGGGCTTGATAAACATCGCACAGCCACCAAAACCGAGTGTGTAGGTATAGGCTTCCACCCGATAGTTACCCTCGCACTCAAGCAAAAGACTGGTATGCGTATTGCGTTCTTTATTTAGAACGATTCCATTTCGCAGGATTATGACGATCGTATTTTGCGGGACAACGATGTGAAGCGTATCGCCAATATAAGCATCGTCTCCGGGAACGGCTCCCATTTGCGTTTCAACGACAACCCCATCAAGCGGTCGGACAAGGTCATAACAAATGATGCTGCGGCCTCTAAACAAGGCTAGTTCTGCCGCAGGGCCAACCGGAACATTGCGGTCAACGTACACATGGGTGGACAGCGCACAAAATGAATCAGCATAGCTGGGAAACTTATGCCACTTTTTGCCGATGCGTGTGATGCCGTGTGCATCGAGGGCACCGATCCCAGCATACCGTCCGTGTCTGCACAGCTCTTCATCCCATTTTTCAAACGACTCATCCGGGCGATCGATCATCCAGCGGATAGCGGTCCGAAGTCCTGCCACTCTCCAGAGGAAGAGTACAACTGCGAGCGACAGAAAGTTGATGTGATCACGGGCAACCGTAGAGAAGTTGATGACTTCAAGCCCTGTTGTTCCGGATGTATCCCACGCATCCCATGGATGCTTCATGTCGAATGGGAGGGAAATGGCGGCGATGCCTCCGGCATTAAGGACAGCATCGATGGCTATTTGGGGTTCAAGGCGGGGTTCAAGTTGAAACGTTGTGGGAAGATTTCCTGCAAGCAGAAAGGACCCACCTTTGACAGTGATCTCATTTCCAACCCGAAGGAACGGTACTTTATCCGCGTAACGTTCGACGTAGCCATCACGGGCCGCCGCAACGCTGTTATGGTCGGTAAGGAAGACAAAATCAAACTGTTCACTGGCGGCTGCATCCATGACATCTTCCACAGTGCCAGCACCATCCGAATATTGCGCCGTATGGCAATGAATGACGCCACGCAGGCGTCTGATATCAGCTCTGGGGATGAATGGCTTCTCTGCCTTGCTCATCGGAACGAGCCAGATGAGGTAACGCAGCTTACGCCAAAAACCGGATGCTCCCAGTATGCGCGCCGCGATCCGTTTCTTTGCCTGTTTACTTGACATACTTTAAATGGAAAGACACCTTCTGACATTTCTGCCGGAAGGTGCCATGGATCATTAGAATGTGATCAGTTGGCCGGTCTTCGATGATTCGTAAATAGCTTCAAGAATCTCAGAGACAACCAATGCTTGATCAGGAGTTACGACAGGCTCGGTGTCGTTTCGGATTGCATCAATCCACTTCTGAGCCTCAATATGCTCGGCCTTAGCGGTAGCGCCATCGTAGAAGGCAACTCCTCCACCACCAAGGTCGACCTTGAGGTCATAGAGTCGGCTGTTCTTCTCGCCGTTTACGTGAAGACCACCGCGCATATCAGCACCGGCATCGGTTCCATAGAGGGTACAGATGGCTTCACCAGTCTCACGTGTATTCAGTGCCCAGCTGGATTCAAGGAAAATCGTCGCACCATTTGCGAGCTCGATAAATCCAAACGCGCTGTCCTCTACCGTGTACTGCTTCGGATCCCATGGACCCCATGCATTGGCAGCATTTTCACGGTCTGCGAGCTTACGGTAAACTGAGCCTTTGACAGACTTGACATTGTAATTATTCATCAACCAGAGGGTCAGGTCGAGTGCGTGTGTTCCGATATCAATGAGGGGTCCGCCACCCTGTGCTTCTTCATCAAGGAAAACACCCCAAGTCGGAACGGCGCGCCGACGAATGGCATGTGCCTTTGCGAAGTAAACTTCACCAAGCTCGCCATCTTCGATGAGCTGCTTGAGGTACTGGCTATCCGGTCGGTGGCGGCTCTGGTAGCCGATTGTCAGTTTCTTGCCGGATTCACGTGCAACATCGCGCATAAGTCGAGCACCAGCGGAAGTCTTCGCCATTGGCTTCTCACACATCACATGGTTGCCAGCCTGCAATGCGGCGATTGCAATCGCATCATGTGAAATGTTCGGCGTACAGACGTGGATGACATCAACACCGCCTGCGTTGAGGAGGTCCATGTAGCTGGTATAAACCTTTGCTCCTTGGACGCCGTATTCCTGTGCAGCCTTCTCGGCCTTGGAAGCATCGATGTCGCAGAATGCAACCTGCTCAACCCCAGCGACGGTCTTCAAGCTAGGCATATGCTTGCCGTTGGCGATACCACCGCATCCAATGATGCCGACTTTGATTGTGGACATTTGAAACTCCTTCACACATATTTAAGTGTCATTCATAGGAGACACACAAAACATGTAATTCGTTTCAAGTATACCAAGCAACTATGTCAGCATGGCAGAGGCTTACAAGAGAGCCAAGTCATCCCTGTGGATGACCACCGGGCCGGCAGTGTACCCAAGAACCTGCTCAATATCAGCTTCACGGCATCCAGAAATTTGCTTCACTTCGTACGCATCGTAGCGGGCAATCCCAGTAGCGATATGAACATCGCCGCTGTACACCCGGACGATATCGCCACGAACAAATGGACCTGCAACATCGACGACACCGACTGCCAGTAAGCTCGCCCCTTTGCGAATAATCCAGTCAGCAGCACCCACATTGCAGATAATCCGACCATCCCCCGGGTTTGCAAGAATCCACCGTGTTCGGCCATCTTGAAGGGCAACTGTTGGCGTGACCAAAGTGCT
>CAIRTT010000249.1 GCA_903881535.1 uncultured Armatimonadota bacterium | reverse complement strand
TGGTGCTGTTAGGATCTAAGTGGTAGCCAGAATTCAGGCTGTTAGGATCTAAGTTGTTTTTTACAGTATAAGCTTGAACGTGCGGCTTTCCTTCTGGATCTATCAAGGCATAGAGCTTCCTTCCGTCCGCCGCTCGGCTATAACCTCTTGCTTCATCCTCACCCATAGTACACCAGCCGCCTTCGCAACCAGTGTCCATTACCGCCTTTAATCCTTGTGGATCAGATGCATCCGGCAACTCAACCCATTTGTGTCCTGATTTGTATTCTTTGTAAGGGGTTAGTAGTGCCTTTTGCGCGTTAGCAGCCTTTAACGCAGCCCTGTATTCATTGATCTTGCCCACCAGCTGGGATGCTTGCGACATCGACATCCGGCTCAAGGATTCAGGCCTAATGCGCAACTGATCAGGCAGGTCTGAGTCCGGGCGGGTGGCATTGTGCAGCTCGTCGGTCAGATGCTCCAGCCCTAAACCGTAAGAATCAAATGACGAGATTGGCTCGTCCATTCCCTTGTTGAGCATCCACGGGTTTTCTTTGTAGATAGATTCCAAATAGTCGGGTTTCTGATATTGTTCTCTCAGCTGTGGGTTCTCAAGTTGGGCGCGGGTAACCGTTGTGATCCCCGCCGGGTTTCGTTTGTTTATTGTGTTTCTGGGTGGCCAGACGGCATTGATTTGTTCTTTGCGGTACTGCTCATCCATCAAAGGAACATGGCGCTGTTCCGGAGTCAGCTGGGACAACGGATCCCATTCTTGACCGTAGTCGCGCTTGACGTAATTCTTCAGGGTGCTGTCGATCCAGTTGTTGATTGCACCTTTTGCCTTGATGCTTGGCATCTGCTCAAGCATGTGTGCCGAAGGATTTGGGTCAGTGCCCTCTTCCATAGCCTTGAGCAACTGCGCGGGGTCTTCTCCTCCTGCCGTCATCTTCAGCTTTTGCAAGCTCTTCTCTGGGTGGTCTTTGAGCCACTCGCGCATAGCCTTGGCAACCCCACCACCACCACCAAAGTTGAAGTGCTCGTCATGGTCGTCATGTTTAAACTGGTAGCACGGGCCGCCTTCGTACTTGTTGGCTAACTCAGCAAGGCCGCCGGCTGCGTAATTGCTCGGGGTGTTGATACTGTTCATAATCTGGTCTACCCGGGATGGATCGTATGCTCTGACGCTGCCGCCTGCAGCGAAGCCTTCGGGTGGAATATCAAGCCTGCCTCGGCCCTCTCTAAACCCTTCAACCCAGTTTTCCAGAGCCCGCTCTTCTGTCATGCCTGCATCGATGTGCCGTTGTTTTGCAACTTCCCACGTGGTGTCTTGGACTCCCATGCGCCCATACTTTTTAGCCGCCTCAACAAGCTCAGGCTCGGTGAAATATCTGCCGCCAACATTTGACAACCCTGTATTATGCAAGTCATTCACACCTGACCACGACCCGCTTTTGACAAAGTCCTGCACCAAAGGCCAATATTCTTTCTTAACAGCGGCATTCCCAACGCCTTTTATTTGTTGAATTATGGGCTTACCCACTTTAGTCATCGCTTCATATGTTTCAGGATGGGTTTGTTTGAGCCATGGCCAGAAGTTCTTAGCAAAATACATACTATGTTCACCGGACCGCGCGAATTCCTCGTGATATTCTTGCAATAGTTTTGGGTCAATAGTGTTTGAAATAGATTGACTTAACCCTTGTGTTGGGTCATTTAATTGCTTTCCTTTACGAACTTCAATCGTTGCGTAGGAACGCCCTTCGGCATCACGAAGCGAAAAGATACTAGCCCTGCCGTCAAGTATAGCGTCTATGCCCCCAGCCCCATACCCCCCTTTTACTCCATACCCTCCAACAGAGTGGCGCATTGTGTCGCCTTCGTGCTTGAGTGCGTCGGCTAGAGACTTGGTGCGCTCTTCCCTCTTATACAAGTCCATAGCTTCTTCTGGATTGTACCGACCCGGTGACACGCTTTGTCCGGTGCGTTGGTCAATGATGCCATGTAAATCTGGATAACCTGATACTGCGCCCGGAACGTGCCCTTCTTCAAGAACAGCTTCAGGACGTTTCAACTGCACCCATTTCATACCCTGCTCAGGATACTCTTTGTGCGTGAACGTAGCAGGGTTGTTGGCCATTGCTTTATTGGCTTCAACTTTCTGGGCAGCACGCCACGCATTTATGTCAGCTACGCGGTCAACGGCCTGCTCCATCGTTATCTTGGGCAAATCTTTAGGGTTAATCAGCAACTCTTTGGGCAAGCCAGATTCAGGGTTGGTAGCGTTGCGCAGTTCGTCGATGAGGTGGTCAAAGCCGAGGTGCTCAGGAGGGCGCATGGTAGCTGGTAAGTCATACACTTTTGTTTCCGGAGGCACTTTTAACAACCACGGATCATTTGCCAAAGAATGGTCAACGTGTGCCTTGGCAATGGCTGCGTTTACGTAATTCGGTCCTCGTAGTATGTCTCGCGCTTGCTCTGGGTGTATAACCTTGTCGGTAGCGGTTTCCCATCTCCGAGCGAGTTCCGATTGACCAAAGCCTGCGCCCGGAAAACCCTCCATCTCTCGATTGTGACGCAGATCTTCTATTATTTGAGGACCGCGTTGTTGGGGTTCAAAATGAAGTCCTTGTCTAGCTTCCACCAATGCTTTCTCTTTCTCCAAACCGATCATCTGCTGGCGCATAGAGGTTAGATCCCCAACAGGCACTCCACGCTCCCTAGCCGTCTGTTCCATCTTAGCAGCAAAGGCATCAATACGCCCTTGCACCTCAGCTAGCTTGGCAGGTTTGTCCACGGCATGCTTATCCGCCATTATCCGCAACGGGTCTTCCGGCGTACCCATGTCGTTCTTGACGTACTTGGTAAGGGTTTTGTCTACCCAGTTGTTGAGTGCTTCTGCGGGTTGTTGGTTGATGCGCATTCTTTCAGCTACATCAACGCCCTGACTTTCTGCTAAATTTTTAAGCTCAAATTCGTTCATTGTTCTTGCCTTCAACCCATTCAACGACTCTTCTATACTACCCTTAAGCCAATTGCCCCCTCTCAGCTTTATGGCCCCACGCTGACCAAAAGCACCGGCATTTAAATCGTCTTTGGCAGCGTAGTTGGCGGCCATCTGTTCCAACGCTCTATCCATCTGCGGTATGCGAGCCTCGGCAGCAACTGGTACCAGCGGGAGTCCTAACCCTGCTATCACTTCTGCGGTTAAGTTACGGTTGCCACCGATGACACCATAGTCCCGCAGCTTGTTGCCTATCCACTCTGACCCGCCTACTGGTTCGTTGTACGTGGCTGGCATCTCGGAACCACGGAGCATACCCGCCTTGTTGCCAAGGTAGCCGTAACCGGCTGTGCCCAAGTTAGCCAACATGTTAGCAATGTCTACCGGAGCACCCAACGTACCTGCCACCGCACCCCGATACGCGGCATCCCTGAAGTTGTTAGCTACGTCTTGGCGGAACTGCGGGTCTTTCAGTGCGCCCATGATACTAGGTTGGGTATCTGGTACAGCGACATCACCACCCTCGTCGTACTTTCTGATCAGGCCGCCGCCACCGTACTTCTGAGCCAAGCCAATCAGGCCGCCGTGGGCATGGCCTAGGTCAGATGAGTCTGTTTCTATTACTTGCGTGAGAGGCACACCGGGCATCATGAGATAGCTGGTGCCATGTTCGTCGCCCATTTCCACAGCTTTATATCCCAAATTTCGCGCTACATTTCCTCGAAGGCGCTGCGCTTCCCAAGATGCTTGGCCGGGATCATCTGCGCGGAAAACTCTAGAAACATCATTTGCGTCCATGTCATGAACATTTTTGTCTTCAATTACAGCAGAGTGAGCAAGATCGACATCATTATCATTAAGCCAAGGCATTGCTTTCTTAAGTGCAGCCACCGTGTTTTCGTAAGGAATGTGGTAATCCAGTGCGTTTTGGGTCAGAATTTCAGGTTCTTTTATATCGGCAAAATAGTTAGAACCATTGCCATGTGCGCCCCATGAACTTCGCTTTTCAGGGTGTGCAAATAATCCGTCAAAAGAAAAGCCGGCAGTTGTTGAAGAATCCGGGACACTTGTAAAGCCCTCTTCAGAACCCCCATGATACAGCCTCAGATACCCTTCTTTTTCGTCGGGGATGTTGTTCATGTTTACTACGTTTGGTGCGGCATGTAACACAGGTTTAGCGGCGCTCTTCTCTACCGCCCTTGCCGCAGCCCTCTCAGCAGCCTTGATTACGGCGCCACCGCCGCCGTAGTTGCTCGGTGCGCCCTCTTTGCCCTTGATGGTCTTGGCTGTGCCCTCATCCACGTACTTCTGGGCAAGGCGCTGCATCTCGGCTGGGTCTGACGTCTGCCCGGCAATGGATCGTCCCAGCGTGTCGTTGTATAGATCCATCTCGCGCTCTGCGGAAGACTCGCCAAAATTCAGCAGGTACTCGTGGGCAAGGCTCTCCAGCTGCGACGGGATCTGCCCGTAGCGGTCGGCCAGCTTGGAAGAGAACATCAGGTGGCGCATGGCGTCGCCGGGGCCGTTCCAGCGGTCTGCAACTGGGTAGGCGTTGCCGGCCTTCTCGGCGTCCAGCTTCATAGCTAACAGGTCGGGGGATACAAACCCAAGCAGGGAGTCAACCGGGTGCGAACTGGTGGCCGTGCCGACGCCTTTGGCTATCGAGCCAAGCATCTTGTTGAACAGGCCAGTGTTCTGGGGAGCAGTTTTCTTAGGCATAACTCACCCCGTCAAAGAGTAGTACCCCGTACTTTAACACTTTCTGTGTCACCGTTCCAGTTGTCTACTCAGTGTCAAGCTCTGTTTTTATCCACGCCTTGAAGATCTCTACCATCTCGTCTACGTGATTGCCGGCGCCCACGCTCTCGCCAAACCTCGGGCCAGACTCAACCTCAAAAATACCCGGCCTCATCCGCAGCTGGGCCACGACGCCCTTGGCGTTGATCATTATCCGGGTGCTCTGGCTTTTCTCACTCGCTGTCATAAAACTTTCCGTCTTTGCTGGGGGTGATCCAATAGGTTGAGCTGCCTGCTGTGGCGATGGCCATGCCGACAGACTCCGGGTCGACGCAGACCTTGCCGGTGGCGTGGTCGCCTACCCGGTGCTTGTCGAAGTTGGTGATCGTACTGAAATACTCCTTGCAGGTCGGGCACTGGCATCGTCTGCCGTTGAGCACCAAGCGGGCGCTCGTTCGCGGCTTACTGGGCATAGGGGTTCCCCTTCTCCTTTGTGATTAGCGGGCGGTTCTCGTGGATGCGTTCGCTCTGGCTCAGGGACACGAAGCCGGAGTCTTTCAGGTAGCGCAGGGCTTGGGTCATGGTGTCTACCCCATCGTCGTGCTCGTCGTTCGGGAATCGGTCGATCTGCTTTTCCAGCCACGTCGCCCAAGTCGGCCACGAGTCGCCAGCCTTGGACTCAATGATCCAGATGACGCCGCTGTCCATGATCGGGGTGATCAGGTGGGCACGTGCCACCTTGCCGGCCAGACCGGGGTTGTAGCCGGCGATCCGGATCTTGGTCGCTGACAGGTCTTGCAGCAGCGACTGGCCTGACCCTTTCTTCTCGATCAGGACGATGTCCGGGGATCGGGCCGGGTTGCTGATGTCTTTGGGGTTGCCGGCGTACTTGCTCGACCACTCCTTGATCACCCTCTGACGCAGCGCGGGGTACTCCATGTGCTCCTGCCAGCAGTCGATCAGCATGATGTTGGTCTTGCCTTCATGCCAGAACACGCCCCAGACAGTGCAGGCAGTGGGGTCGTTCATGGTGTCTTCCGTAAAGGCCGTGTCGTATGACTGGACGATGTACTGCATGATCGGCAGGGGCTTGGTGTTCGGCCACAGGTTGATCAGGCTCGACCGCAGGATACCGCCACCCTTCGGCGAGGGGTTTTGCTGGAGCTGCCCAGCGGTGCCGTAGGAGCCTAGGTTGGCCTCAAGCTCTTTGACCGCTACATCGGGGAACTTCTGTGGGAACAGCAGCTGCCCTGCCTCAGTCCGGGGATCCTTCAGGTCGGGCCGGTTCAGGTCAGCGACCGGGTCGTACGTCGTGTCTGGGTCAAACCGCATGGGGATCGCCAGCCGTGTCCAGTTGCCTTTCTTCAGCAAATGACCGGTGATGTCGGCGTAGTGAACTCGCTGCATAACGATGACGATCGGCGAATTTTCCAGATCATTGCGTCGGCTTGACCAGCCTTGGTCGTAGGCGTCGATGACCGATTGCCGCTGCACGTCAGACTCGACCGAGTTGGCGTCGTGGGGATCGTCCCACAGCAAACAATTGTGGACTAATATTCCGCCAGCAAAGAAGTTGCTGTTTGCTGCAACTTGTATGTCATAGACATCGACCGGGCATGAGCCATGCCCTTCAGCTTCTCCGTCTTCAATCCAGCAGGCGGATTGATAGACCTGTGGTGTGTGTTGTGACAAGAGCTGCACAGGCTGATTAGATTGTACGGCTCGTTGTGATCCGGGTCGTGGTCGATGTGGTGAACCGACAGCCGCCGGAAGTCTTTTCGCGTTCCACAAGCTGCGCAACAATACCAATCCCTTTCCAATACTATCAAAGCCATGCGCCTGAACAGTCCATCTCGGCTGGTTGCTTTTGTAAAGTGGGAATTGCCAGAACCTTGCATCCTGACCGAGTGGGCTTTGTTTTTGCAGGACATTCCGCAATACTTGCGTCGTATGCTTGTGATTGTCATCATCAATCCACACTGAGCACAAGGCTTTGGCTGCAAGACTTTTATTGGCGATGGGGCCGCACAATAGCAAACCCTGCTGCAGAACTTCCTTGATGGATCTAATGAGCGAGGACGGTAGTTGCTGCCACAGTGTGCGCACTGCCTTACGATCGGCTGGGGATTTCTTATCGGCTTGTTGCAGGCCTTGCTGCAAAATGGCCCGTCTTTCAATCCCCTGCGGGCATGCTTGTCGATTTCCGCGCCATCCCGCTGAAAACCAATTCCGCATGTTATGCATTGCAACCGAACTTTTGCGCATGAGCTGCATCGGATGGGCAGCCCGTTGCGCCGTCCGGTTGGGCCTTTGCATGATGGACAAGCTGCACCCGGCGACGCTTTCTGCTTTTGCATAGTTTCCGCTCGCAAAGATCAAATGATCTGGCGTGCATGTTAGCAAGTTACCGGCAAGCGTGCAAACGTCTATCGTCTTTACAGCCGTTAATTTGCGCGTAGCTACAACAGCCTGAAGCTCTGCGCTCCCAGTCTCAATATTAAACGTCCATACTCTGGGCGGTGACGGCATAGAGCACAGCAATTCCATAGCAATCGGGCCTTGCTCAGTCTCAATAGACACATGGCCGGCAATGCAACTGCCTCTCTTACCAGTTACCTTGCCCAGTATCGACTGGGACTCCCTGTGGCCGCGGTAGGTGTTGGCAAACAGGCCTTTGTCCTGCTGGTCGACCGAGAGCTGCACCTTGGCACCCCAGTGCGACTTGTACCACTCGGAGGTGATCAGCTGCCGCATCCTGACCGCGTCGCGTGTCGCCAGAGTCCCGTCGTTCGTGCCGCACAGGAATCTCTCGCCCTGACGCTGAGTCCAGACCCAGCTGGGGTAGAAGACCATGATCACCAGCGACTTCATCGTGCCCGGCGGGATATTCACAATCAGGCGTTTGATGCCCCCGGCGTACACCGCTTCCATGTATGCGCAGATGACGTCCAAGTGCCAGTTCCAGATCAGCTTTGTGCCGGGAGGTTCTACCACGTGCCAAGCACACTTCACAAACTCGGCTAGGCTGGTCTCGCAGCGCTTCTTCTCTTCGACGCTATCAATGGTTAATGCGATCGCCCGATGCTGGCCCGTTGCCAGAAACATCCGGAAGAGATCCTCGGCTTGCTGCTCCATCGTCATAGGCTCGTATCTTGTCCTGAATCATCTGCAATAGTGGGAGGGGCATTGTGGACAGGTCTTGGGCCAAGATGCTGGCCTTCTGGCTGTTGTCTTTCTCAAACAGGCCCATGTGCCGGAACAGTTTCTCAAGCGCCGGGTTCTTGTCCCAGAGCTTCACCTTGTGGATGTACCGGGGCGGCTGGCCTACTCCCTGATTCTGGGTGACTACCTCAAACGAGGCGATGGCGCCTGCAGCACCGTCCGGCCACTCGGCGGGAGACTTCAATTCTCCGTCCTCATGGAACAGTTGACGGACGTCCGAGAATGCCAGTTTGTAGGCCTCTTGCAGAACACGATCGGCGGTGATCGCCGTTCTTTGCTGCTGTTCGGCCCTCAGTTGAGCGATTCTAATTCGCACCTTAGTCTGCCCAAAGGTCTGCGATGCATTGACGTTCAGTGTGTTTTCTTGCCAGTTCTTGGCATTTGGGTGCGCTTTCCTCATTGCCGCGCTCATGTTTCCCCCGTTCTGCATGAACTCGGTTATGGCTGCTATCTCTACGGGAGACAGCTCATGGGGGTTGGAGGGCTTCCCAGCGTTGTGGGTAGCGATTCTTGCTCCTTTAACCTTGGGGGGCTTCTTACCTGTGTCGTCAGCCATGGTTACCACTTTTCCTTGTTGGCCCAGTACGCTGCTGACATCTTGCCCTTGGCAATGTTTGTGGCGTGGCGGGCTTTGAACGATTCGCGGCGGGCTTTGTCGTGGGCTGACTCGCCTTCGCGCTTGGGGGATCCTGATACGCCCTGCTGGCCAAACCGGATCGTCTTGATCTCGTCACCCACTTTTGCCACAACCACGTGTGATTTGGTCGGATGCGAGGGGGTGCGCTTGGGCTGGTTAAAGGCCTGTACGCCGACTCTTGCTAGTCTGGGGTCTTTGGTAGCCATTGCGTTCCAGTGACTGAATGATTTTGTAGGCGCCAGACCCCGCAACTTTTGGTATTGGGGTCGGCTATCTGGCTCAGAGTTCACACCGACAACTGGGCAGTAAACGATGCTCAGGGAGCGAGACTGATACCATTCTGTTGCAAGGGTGTTGCAATGTCAAGAATATTCCGGCTTCCGGCTTCCGGCTGATTTCAATTCTATTTAAGAATAGATCTTTAAAGTTAATGCCGGATGGTGGAGTGGAGGAGTTTTGGGTAAAAGAACCCCAAAGCCCGTGAAAGGCCTTGAGTCCGTTTACCCTAATGCCGGATGGAGCCGTGGCGTCGTCGGGTAGCCTGCAAGCAACGCAATGTGCAGGCTCGTCATCTTTGCGGTAAGCGTACCGTCCAGCCCCTGTAATGACTCTAGAACTCAGCTGCGGCTGGGCTATCTTCTTCCGCGTACTGTGCAGCCGGTGAGTGAGGGCGTGAACCCGGACATATCTCTCCGCACAGTGGTAAGGCGGGCGAAACAGACCGTTGACATCCAGTAGAGTCCAGTGGGACAATTCTGTCTGCATGGTTGTTTGTGCCAACCTGCTATCCCCTCGAAGCCCTCGACTGTTGCAAGTCGGGGGTTTCGCCTATCTGGGATAGCGAAAGCGCAGGTTACACCCGCCCAACTCCCCCCGCAATACCCTCTCCGCGATTTATTTTTGCTTGCTCTTGGCGCCACAAAACCAATTCGGTTCTGGCTAAAGCACCGAATTCATCTAGTATCCTTTTGATTCTAATAATGTTTTTTTTGGTGCCCTCGTTTAAGATGTTACGTCTGGTGTAACACGTTGCTGACGGCACAGAAAAATAAATGAAAATAAGTGTTGCATTGTGATTCTAGGTGATGCACTATGCACCCATGCCGAAGCAATCAAGCCTAGGCCCGGAGATGAAAATGCAAATCAAAGCAACTTACGACGGCATGAAAAATTTCACTACGCAAGAGCTGTGCGATTATGTGATCGCGGTCGATGAAAAGAAAGCAAAAGCCCCCAGATTTATACAGCGTACAAGCTACGCTCGGTGGATTTCTGACAAGGGCGCAATTGTGCGCGAGATTGCAAAAAGGGATGCTAAATAACCAATAACTAACGGGGGCGCAAGCCCCCACACAACTGGAGCAAACAAAATGAACATACTAGAAAACGCTATTTTGGACATCATGCTGCAAAATTCATCAGACTGCGTCACCGGCTGGCCCGGTGAGATGGACGTGGCAGACAACGTGCTCGATCTGGTCTGGGCCGAGCTGGCCAAGGACGAGAATTTCCACTGGGAAACCATCGACCAAAGCCGGCATTTTGCTGATCTGGTACTTGATCTGGCTCAGTCTAGACCGGGTGCAGCAGCCGCGTTGAAGGCATACGTTTTGAGCGAGTACCGCAATATCGCAAGCCATTACTGCCACGATCTTGAGGGCAAGTTCTGGGAATCCTACCAGCTGTAAAAATAAATGAAAATAAATGTTGCATCACGATTCTAGGTGATGCACTATGCACCCATACCGAAGCGATCCCGCCTAGGCCCGGAGAGACAAGATGAAAAACGTAACCTTTGTAGTAGTTTCAAGCAACGGCAAATTTATGGGCTCTTTCGACACGATGGCAGAAGCCAAAGCAGAGGAGCTGCGCCTGAACATCGAAAGCCGCAATAAGATATTCTTTTTGGCTGATGAGTATCCAGCCGATGCGCTAGCCGAACTAAAACCGCAACGCCCCGTATTTTCGGAGTACGCCAGAAGCGAAGGTGTTTAAACAACCTAGGCCAAGGATGGCCCCTTACCGGAGAGACAAAATGTCAGTAACCGAGAAGAGCCTCAAATTTCAAAAGCTGGATGGTGGCAGGATCTGCCCCAGCTTCAAACACGACTGCGTGATCCGCGCCATCAGCTTTGCGTTGAGCCGACCCTACAAACAGGTGTTCACCGACCTCATGACTTTGGGCCTGACTTTGGGGGCGTACCCCAACCACGACACTGTTTGGAAAACGTATCTCAAGCAACAGGGCTGGATGCCCAACAAACCGCCACGCAATGGCAAGAAGCTCATCAAGCTGCGCGACTGGACAAGCGCACCAAGGGTTGCTGTCGTAATCAACAGCGGCCACCTAACGTCGATTGTAGACGGGTACGTGGTCGATGAATGGGACTGCACCTACCGACCCGTTAACACCTATTGGACGCCGGGAGAATAAACCCAAAAATAATTAAAAATAAGTGTTGCATTGTGATTCTAGGTGATGCACTATGCACCCATACCGAAGCGATCCCGCCTAGGTCACAGGAGCATACAAGATGAGAGCACCAGCACCCACAGCCAAAAGCATTGCACTAGAAGCCCACTACGCAGAAGTAAAAAAATTAGTGGGAAACCTGACCATTCTGAATGGTCTGGAAAAGGAAGATTTCAAAGTTTACCAGCAATTTGTAGGTTCCCCTGAAGCAGTAGCGGCCCGCATCATGGAAGCCCGCGCCGCACGAGGTGCAGCATGAACTTAGGCACACAAACAAACAGCTTGGTCAATCATCTGTACAGCCGCATGGTCAACGGCTCGCCAGTCCCTAAAGTTGGCATGGGCGCCACAACGCTGTCATGGACTGACCGCCATGCCGCTACAGTTACAAAAGTCACTGAATTTGCCAGTAAGAAATGGGCATTTGAGATCAGCGTGGTGCATGACAATGTCACCGTTATCAGCGGCAGCGTGCACGACGGCAGCGCAGAGTTTGCCACGACGCCCAACCCCGCCGGCTATGCCGACCTGTACCGCATGGACAAGGCTGGCAAGTGGGTACACGGTTTCATTAACCGCGAAACTGGCAAATTTAAAAAATCCTCGGGCGGTTTGATCCTTGGGATACGCGACCACCACATTGATCCAAGCTTCTAATTAACCCACCGGGGCTTCGGCCCCTCACCGGAGAGAGAACATGAGCCTGACTAATCGAAGCAAGATCACGGTACGCTATACCACCAACCCCGGCGACATGGGGTACGACCAAAGCCCATCAACGTGGCAGACCGACAGCGGTGAGGTGATGGGGGTTCGCAGAGCTGCGAATTTCCCGCAAGAGCTGAATGACCGGGTGGGCGGCCAAGGCATTTTTCGCCGGGTGTCGTATACCTGCAAGGGCGTGCCTGTCTCGCATGACGAGATATGGCTGCAATCAGTGATGATGGATTTCAAATAACTGAAAATAAGTGTTGCATCACGATTCGTCGTGGTGCAATATACAACACATGGGCTGATCGTACCGACCAGCCACAACTGGGGCAAACGCAATGAACACAGCATCAAACGTAGTAAGCATAGACTTCGTAGCACTTGTTGATGAGCTGGGCCTCATCAAGGCACAAGCGGCAGATCTTAAAAGCCGTGAAGACGCAATCAAAGCTCAACTGACAGGGTCGGGTTTCGCAGCCTTGGAAGGCAAGTTTTTCCGCGCAGCAGTAAGCATTTGCGAACGCTCGCCCAAGACAGATTGGGAAGCAGTTGCAGCTAAACTGTCGCCAAGCCGTCAGTTGATCGCAGCACACACACACGCACAAGACAGCTATGTTGCTGTCCGCGTCTCTGCCCGTAAGGGGGCGTAATGATCATCTTCGTAGGTGATTGGGTATTCGCATCTGCAGACCAACAGTGGCACGCCGTCGTCGATTGTGACGGCGGTATGTACGCCAAGTTGGACAACGGTTTCTGGATCTCTGCGGCAGAACCTGACATCGAGCGGGCACTCAGCAAGGCCGAGTACCTGAAGAACTTTTCACCGGAACGGGACAGTCAATATGATGGTTAAAGAAATCAAGCCACAGTGGTGGCAGCTTGTCAGTGGCGCCGACGACCAGCCTACTCTTACGTTTTACGGTTATTCAAAAGCGGAGGTGGTAGGCAAGTTCCGCAAGTGGGTACGGGAGTACGACATGGTAAAAATACGGAGCATCGGAAGATGAAGACTTTTTTAGCAATCGTTGAGGTTGTTTTTGCTGCGGCGTTTATGTTGATCGTGCTGTACGCAATTACAATATTTGTTTTTACACTCTGAGGTAATGTATGAATATGAAAAAGGTTAGAAAAGAAAATAGCAATTTGAAGGCAGTGATGGCCCGTGTTGATTTGGACACATACAAGGCCTTGCATACGATTGCGGATTCAGAAAGGCGGTCAGTTAGCTCGCTTTTAAACATCATCATTGGCCTGCACTTGGCCGGACTAAAAGGTAAAAAAGCATGAGCAGAGATCTGAATAGATTCATGGCAATCGGTCGCATCGGGCAAGACATTGAGTTGCGGTATCTTCCCAACGGTAACGCTTGCGCAAACTTCTCGATCGCAGTAGGCGACGACTACAAAGACAAGGCCGGCAACAAAGTTGAGCAAACAGAATGGGTTCGCATATCCGCGTTCGGTAAACAGGCCGAGAATCTGTCCAAGTATTGTGGGAAAGGATCCAAGCTCTATATCGAAGGCAAATTGAAAACGCGATCGTTTGAAAAAGACGGCGCCAAACAATACATAACAGAAATCAGTTTGTCTGACTTCCAGATGCTTGACAGCAAGACGCAAGGCACAACAGCTGCCCAGCCGGCACAGGCGCCAGCACAACGGCCAGCACCGCTGGATTCATTTAATGATGACATTCCGTTTTGAGAACTCTTATGAAGAAATGTAGAGATTGCCTAGTCATAAAACCTAAGTCAGAATTTTATAATAATAAAAAAAGCCGTGATGGACATTTTTACGCCTGTAAACCTTGCCATAATGAAACGGCTAAAAGGTATAGATTGGAAAGTAAGAAAGAACAATACAAATTTATAGAAACCATAAAACAAGAGAAGGTAGATATTATGGGCGCTAACATTATTGATCCACTTCTTCGTCTCTATCAAATAATTGGAAATCCTAATTCAAATCCCCCTATCCAGCCAGTAATCCCCATAAGCCGGGCCACTTGGTGGCGAGGTGTCAAAGATGGCCAATTTCCTAGCCCCGTCAAACTTGGTACTAGGGCAATTTTCTGGCGCCAGTCAGACATTCTGAAATTATTAAATGCTCAAACTTTTACCAAAGAGAAACAAGTACCTAGGCTTGAGCAATTAGAAAAAGAATATGCCAATGCACAGCTTGTTGTAAAGGCGGCGGGAAAGGATGTGCAGGCGGCGCAAGATGCTTTTTCAACTGCGTGCGATGCTGCATCAACTACGTGGGTGGCGCTGCAAAAGGCAAGAGAAGAAAAAGCAAAATGAAAGACTTTATAGACGCCGTTGAAACGATAGTTAATAACACGGCGCAGGTATGCTCGCGTTGTGGCTCCCCAGTCCAGATTGTTGACTCGCTCATAAAGTGCGAGGGGACTTGCGGGTACGGTGCTGGCATTGCTTTGCAAATTGATATAGAGGAGCAAAGACATGAGTGATGACACCCCGGTATGCCCATATTGTGAGCATGAGGAACCAGATGCGTGGGATATTTATTTCGGTTGTCAACTAAATGGAACCGTTACCATAACTTGTGGAGCCTGCGGAGTCGAATACCTATGCACAATTGTATGCACCTTGAACTTTTATTCAAGGCAGAAATTGGAGCCAAAAGAATGAAAGACTTTATTGGCGGCCCCGCAAGGCGCGGGTTTTACGTGGCGTACTTGATAACGATTTGGGCGTTTTGTGTTTACGAAGTAGCGAGAGCTTGGGGGTGGGTGCTATGACTGAGATCGAAAGGCTGGAAAAAGAATGGGCAAAGGCATTAACTACCTTGTCCGAGGCGTGGGCTGCTACTCGTGATGCGAAAGAGGCGTGGGATGCTGCGTGGGATGCTGAGGTGAAGGCTCAGAACGCATCCAGACTGGCGTGGGCGGCATTGGAAAAGGCAGAAGAGGAGCAAAGCCATGAGTGATAAATTTGAAGACCTTACCCCGCGCCAGTTGGCGTACATGATGGCCCTGCAGGGCATGCTCGCCAGCAACGCCCAATTGGCACACTCGCAATACGCCACCGCCGACGCTGTCATCCAAGTCGTAGACGCCCTGTTCTACAAAATCGCCCAGAAGGAGAAAGCCGATGGCAAATCCTAATATCAGAAGTAGCGATATGCGCTACATCCTCACCGACACGTCAAAGCGTGCAGCGTCCGAAGCAATACAGGCCGAGCTGGACGGACACATAGCGGAGTTTCTGGCTAAAGGCGGGAAAATTATAGAAGTCGAGCATCTGATAGATTCTACCCGCGCCGAGCCGCCAAGACCGTTTACGATCAGCTACCGGAAAATACCCAAGCCCTTATAGGTGGCGCCAGTCACGGCTTGGCGGCGATCCTGCTTCCAGCCGGCGGCACTCTTCGCTGAACTGCTTGCGCATGGCCGCCAGATCCTGCGCAGACAGCTTCACCATCTCGTGTGGGCCTTCCAGCCAATCGACCAGCCCTATCCCATAGGTATCAATCAATCGTTGCTTGTAGGGCAGCAGGTTGCCGCTGGTGAAGTTGTTACACTGTGAACATTGTTTAAAACAATTGCGGGCATCAAACCTAAGAGCCGGCGCCGCTGCAGTAGTTTTGAAATGGCCGGCATGCCACTGGCCCTTCCATGACGGGGGCTTGTCGCAGCTGATGCAACCCCGTTTGGCGTCCAGAAGCCTGATCATGCGGTTAAATTCGGTTTGGGTGAGCTTGAGCTGTAAAGGCCTATCGCCTGCCTTGAACTGCTTGACCTCTTGTACCCTCGCCTGCTTGACCGTGCGCTCTCGCAGCTTCTTACCCGCGGCCATCGCCCACTCGATCTGGTGTTCTTGCCCACACCACGCCTGTAAGCCCCTGACGATGCCGTCTTCAGGCCTGAACCGCAGTCCACAAGTCTTGAGTGCGCACTTGCGCTTACTATTCGCCATTGTGTTGTTTTTGGAGTTTTTGGTACTGGCCTCTGGATTCGAGCAACAGCCCGTCATTTGCTGCAGTGTTCTGCAACCACGTCAGGAATTGGAACATCTCGCCCACTTTATAGTCTGCGCTGCTACGGTAGTAAACCTTGCCCTCTGCCCCGCTTTTTGGATTGACCATCTTCCTGATCATCCAATCGGCAGCGGTCTGGGTGTAATACAGATACTTGGCTTTTTGCTTCATGAACTCCAGCATTTCCTCGCTGACGGCCTTGCGATCTATTTTTGCAAGATGCGCGGCGTACAGTGTCAACCAAAGGTGAAGTAGTGCGTTCTGATCTAGACTACGTTCTTCCCCGACGCGAAAAGTAAACGTCAGGTATTTGTGATCCCGCCACTTTTGCGCAGCCCATTTGGCAAACCCGGCGCACGATATTTCCGAATTGACGATGAATGTTGTTTCACTGATTTCCATTGTACGCCCTCTGTTTATGCTCAACCCACATCCTCTGAATCTTGATGTGCGTCCGGACTTGGTCTTGCCAGAGCACTGGGCACCCGGCCAGCGCAGCTTTCTGTGCGTCTTTGTCGGCGCCGGCCTTCATAAAATCAGCAGCGTATCGGTGCGGTAATTTTCTAGACATTTTTCACCTCGTCGGCAAAGTCGCCAATTAAACGTGGCATGACTACGGTCACGCCGAATCCTTTCTGGGTCAGGGTCTGGGCCAGCGTGTAGGCTGATTTTTGCCCGGTAAAGCTGGCGTCATTGTCGCCGTAGATAATAATGCTGGTGGTGCCTTCGGGCGGCACAAACTTCTCCAGCATCCCGGCGGTGGCCGCTGCCCAGCAGGGCTTGCTGTAAAGCGTAATCACCGCCAACGCTGTCTCGATGCCCTCTGCAATTCCAAGGGTAGGGTACGGCTTCGTGAGGCGTATTGATGCGCCTGTCATATCGCAACGCGGGGTCAGCAGTTTTTTGGGCGACGGGACTGGGGCTTTGTGTCCGTCAGGGGTCAGGTACGTAACGTGCAAAGAGGCCAGTGCCGTGCCTGTCTCAACCAGTGCAATCATGGCAGGATACACGCCCAGAACCTTGTTGCCCTCGTAATACGGCAGGCCGGGGTGCTCACGTAGCAATGCCGATGCTTTTAAGCCACGCGACTTCAGATACTTCCTGACGATCCCGCCGGCAAACGATGACACCGGCTTGCTTTCCTTCATGATCTTGCGGATCCGGGCATCACCATTAGGCGCTGGGTTCTTTTTGATCGCTGTGTACTTATCGACTTTGGGGCTTATTTCGCGTATCAGCTCGCCCTTCTTCTTGCCGGTGTACCGTGACAGCAGCTCCAGACCATCACCCGGCCCGCAACCACTGCAGAAATACTCCCCGTTGCCACCCTTATCTATCCAGCGGTACCTGTCCTTCCCGCCACACAGCGGGCACGGCCCGTGAGCGGTTCTGAAGAAAGTCTCGTCGACGCCGTAGGAACCGAGAATGCCCAGCCAGCGCCCAGCTGTCGAACGCTTAAACTTTTGCATTGGCTTTTCCTTTTGCGTAACGGATGGCCTGCGCCGTGATGTAGGTCAAAGTTTCTGCCGTAGGCGTGCGCATGAACGGGGTTATTTTATTGGGCCAGACCCCATATTTGGCGCGGTATAGATGCTTTGCCCAGCCTTCAGCCCTGCCACGCTTAAGTGCATAGGTCAGGCACTCGCCAAGGAAAAAAGCCTTGTCGACTGCGGTTGATGATTTGTTGTTGCGCTTCCGCGTCTTGGTCAGCTCTTCCAGCTGGCCGGCAATGTGTACTACGTCAGGCTGGCGCTCGGGCTTGTGGCCACAGTTCGGACACTCCCAAGTCTTGGGTGGCTTTACAAAATGGCACTGCGAACATTCTTTCGACTGTGGTTCTTTTATTTCCCGCACGCTTTGGCCTTTCTTGCCCATGCTCAGGGCGCCGTGGCGCTCGTCGACCTCGGTCACAAAGCCCAGCCGGAGCGTGGTGCTGCTGTGGTCGAGGATCAACACATATTCCTTGCCGGGTGCGTTTCGCAAGCCCCTACCGATGATCTGCTGATACAGCATATCGCTTTTAGTGGGCCGAGCGAGAACGATACAACGGACGTCCCAGTCGATGCCTTTAGTCAAACAGCCAACGCTGACTACCCCAGCTACTTCTCCGTTATGAAATTGCTTCTTGATGACTTCGCGGTCTTCACGCTCGGTGAAAGCGTCGATGTATTCAAACTTGATGCAAGCTTTGTCGAACTCGGCCTGTATCGCTCTGGCATGGGCACGGTCTACCGCGTAGACCAGAGTGGGCAACCCTTCCGCTTTTGCTTTCCAAGTCTCGACGATGCCTGCCACAAGATCCGCGTTGTTCATCACCAACGCCAACTCGGCCTCGTTGTAATCTCCAGCAATCACTTTTACTTTGGAGAGGTCTGGCTGGGCCGGCGCAAACACGCGGAAGTCGCACAGGTCGCCCTCGTCGATCAGCTCTTGCGTTGTAGCCGTGCATATCAACTGCTGGAAGTGTTTCCCCAGCCCGGTGGTGTAGGGCGTGGCGCTCAATCCGATAAAAGGAATCGCGTCCCACCTCTCCATCCATTTTTGGTAAAACTTATAGAAGACGTGGACTTCATCAATCATGATCAGGTCGGCTTCCGGAAGGAACCGGCGACGTGCCAGCGTGGCCTGCGAACAGACCTGTACAGCGGCGCCCGGCTTGGTCATTTCATGGTCGGCTTGGATTACCCCGATGTCTGTGATGCCCTGCTCGTAAAACGACCGCGCAGTTTGATCTACCAAGCTTATGGCATCCACAACAAACAACACCTTCTTTCCCCGCTCCAGAGCGCGATGAATAATCTCGGCTGCTAGTACGGTCTTACCGAATCCTGTAGGTGCCTTGAGTATTAGACGTTTCTTGCCGGAACCCAGCGAGGCCCGCAATTCGTTTAAAGCCTGCACTTGGCGAGGCCGCAATTGTTTTCTCATGTCAATCTGCCCGGTTGTAAATAATAATTATGCTGCGTACTTTTTGCGGATCCTGATCAATAACTTTTCGATGTTGGCTCTGGTGGTCAGGTAAGGCAGACTGCCTTCCTGTGCCGATGTTAAGCGCGACACTGTGGCGACACTGATGTTGGCCTTGCGTGCCAGCTCGCGCATGCTCCAGCCTGTCAGCGCCGTGATCTCGGTCAGTGCCGCTCGTACCTCCTGCCTTGTCTCTACCATTGGTGCTCTCCAAATGTTGATGCGCCGGCAGTGTATCAACACATCATAAGTATTGCAAGTTCGTTCCGTATCCGTTACGATGCCCGCTCTTTAATCAACTGGGTATCAACGTATGAGTAACATTCCTGCAACAAGTGCACCGCTGACAGAAAGTCAACGCATGCTGGAAATGATCGAAAGGGTGATCATGAATCCGGACGTCACCATCGAAAAGCTGCAGACCCTGCTGGAAATGCAGGAGCGTGTTGTTACACGATCTGCGCAGCAGTCTTTTGCGGCTAGCCTGTCCGAAATGCAGGTCGAGCTGCCCCGTATCGCCGAAGCCGGCAAGGGCCACGGCACAATCAAATACGCGCTGCTGGAAGACATCAATGACCAGCTGCGGCCCATCCTTTACAAGCACGGTTTCGCTGTGACGTTCCGCGTGTCTTGCGAGGTCGGGGCTATCAATGTGCGCGTCGTCTTGTCTCACCGTGACGGCCACAGCGAAGAGACAACGATCCCCTTGATGGCTGACACCAGCGGCAGCAAGTCTGGCGTGCAGGCGGTAGGCTCGGCAATCAGCTACGGCAAGCGGTACGGCATCTGCGCAATGCTCAACATCTCCACGGGTGACGACAACGACGGTGCAAAGCCGGTTGAAACCATCAGCGTGGTTCAGGCCGGCGTCATCAAGAGCTTGCTGCTGCAGGCCGACGTGACCGAAGAGCAGTTCTGCAAGTCGGCCCGAATAACATCGGTAGGCCAGTTGCAGCCCGAACGGTACGAGAGCGCACTGACAAAGATCTACAAAACCATCGCCGCCAAGGCTGACGCCGCCCCAGCAGGTGACCCAGTATGATCATCAGCGAATATGAACAGGGCACAAGTGGCTGGTACGCTGACCGGGCCGGGGTGATCACCGCCTCGATGTTCAACACCGTCCGGGCTAAAGTTGGCCTGCTGACGTATCAACAGAAAATGTATGTCGATACGATTTTGAGAGGCGGGTCTGAAGCTGACGCAAAACTAGCCGGGGAATATAAATCCACGCCAACATCAATCTCCGTTCAGAAAGCCCTGCGTGGCGAGCGAATTGGAGAGTGGTCGGAAACCGCAAAGAACTACGCCTTCAGGCTGGCATGTGAACGTATAGCCGGCCAGCCGCTGGCAGAGCAGATCGAGACATTTGCCATGCGCCGAGGCAAGGAGCTGGAAGAGGCGTGCAGGCAGGCCCACGAAGTCCACTTGAACGACCTGTCTGATTTGGCTGGGTTCTGCATGACCGACGACCGGAAGTTCGGCTGCAGCGCCGACGCACTGGTGGGCGAAGACGGTGGCGGTGAGTACAAGTGCTTTTACGATCCGACGATGGTACGGCCTATCTTGATCGACAATAACTGGGGAACCATCATGGATCAGGTGCAGGGGTGCCTGTGGATCACCGGCAGGAAGTGGTGGGACATGTGTCTGTACATCCCCGCCCTTGTCACGGTTGACCGCCATTTCACCTGCCGGCGGGTGGCGCGTGACGACAACTACATTGAGCAAATGGAAATGGATTTAATGGAGTTTGACCAGCTGGTAACCGAGACCGAGGCGAAGCTGCGACGATGATCCCACGGGCCTACACAATCAGCGACGAATGGCGCGGGTATGCGGATAGGCACAGTACAAAGCAGGCATTCAACTCTCAGACGATCCTTGAAGATGGCCAAGGCCAGACCACCGGCATTATGGGTGAGCTGGCCTTTGGCCGCTGGATGAACGAGAAAGATATCCTGTTCAAGTACGTTGCCAAGCAGCAGGCGCACTACGATTTCTTGGTGGACTGGAGGAAGATCGACGTCAAGACCAAGCGTTGCAGCTCGGTTCCTCGGGCCAATTTCACGGCCCACGTCACGCTTTCACAGAGCAAATTCGACGCAGACATATACGTATTCGCTCGGGCGTCTGAGCGAAATGTGTGGCTGTGCGGCTGGATTAAAAAGGCTGATTTCTGGACAACCCAGAACGCGGATAATTTAAGACAGGGCCAGATGGCAGACGGGTTGATACAACACGCTGACGCGAGGAGAATCCAGATCGGCTTCCTCAATCCAATGGCCGACCTAATCCCCGAACTCAAGGCGAACCACAAATGACCGACATGACGTTTTACCCGCTGTGCCCGTGGCATATCCAAGTCGGCGAGCTGTTCATCGCGCCCGGCAAAGTCCCCAACACAGGCACGCTGTGGATAGGCAAGGTCGAGGGTGACGAGGGCGTAGAGTTTGACGCTATCGAACTCGCGCCTGTCTTGCTGGATTTCTACAACAAGAACCGCCCCACCAATTAAGGCTGGGGCTGGTCTCGCGATAGCTGCGTCATTAGTGATTGTGCCTGCAATATTTTTTCCAATGGCGACGCAGAGTTATACAAACTTTTTGCGCCCAATGACTCGCCATATGTTCTCAGGCCAGATATAAGTGAGGGGTTTTTCAATGCCTTTTCTATTGCTACTTTAGCTGGAATCATTCCACTTAATTTTTGGTTTATAGGCACAGTTTCAGGCGCCGCTGTATCCAATGCTTCTTTCAAAGCGCGTGCCTGAGCTTTTCTGGTTTGTGTTACTACGTCTTTATTTTCTCTTTTGGTTTTGTAGGCACGTTCGTATGTCCCAGTTTTTAAGGCTTGGGCTTCAGCCAATGATATTTCTGGGACTCCGGTTTCAGGATTTATTTTCCATACAGGGTTATTAGCAAAACTATCCTGAAGCTTTGCAAGTTTCTTTAAATCGTTTTCATATCCGCTGGTAACATTTTCTGGCCCAATTTTTTCTCGCAAATTTGCAATGGCAGGATGGTCAATAATTTCACTTTGCGGAATTCTTGTTCCCGAATATTCAGGCGATTCAAGTATTTTAGACAGTAATTCACCATGTGTGGCTATGTCTGCCTTTATCTGTTCAAGGCTTTTCCCGGATACGGTGTACCCGTTGTCAAGCATGGACTGAACAGCCGCATCTTCAACCCCCGGAGTAGAAAGAGCGGATCTCATTAACTTGCCTGCTCCCCACTCGGCGCCAGCTCTTGCCGCTGGGGCTACATATTTCATTCCCAACAACGAAAGAGCTTGCGGGACTGTTTCCCTAATCGCATTTTGAGCCATCCCGGACATAGTGTTAGGCTCTTTTGCTTCGCCGGGAAGCAAATAATTTAATCCTTTGCCAATAGCCTGCGGAATATTTAATGGATTATAGAGTGATCTGCCTGCATTAGTCCGTGGCTCATAGGCCTGAGACTGTATTAACTGCTGAAGATACCTCGGATCCATATCAGTAAGACCCATCGCATGCGCAGGCCAAGCCACCAGACCAGCAACGTCGCTGATAGGCTTCAATACCATGTTGCTGCCCATACTTAACAACGGGTCGAATATGCCGCCTTCCAGCTCTTTCAATGCTAGCGCAATGTTAAAACGAGGATCGGCTGCTTTCTTGGATCCAGCAAGCGGCACAACTTCGCCGGTATATCCTGTTGCGGTTGGCGGAGCAACCGGGATGACTTCGTCTTTATATTCGGTAGCCATTATTCAACCCATTTTTTGCCAGTTGTATCTTGATAAACATCTTTTCCATCAGGGGTTTTGCCAATTATTTTTGACCCTGCCGGGATGCCAGCAGGGAGTGAGGCTGCTGCCGGGCTGTTTGCTTCTTTTGGCGGCCTTCTTTTCCCGCCACCCATACGCGCCTGAATCGTATCAAGCTGATCGTAAAGTGATGTTGTTCTGTTTCCCATTTCTTCTTTAAACCAAGGCGCAAGTTCATTGATCGTTTCTGCTGTCATATAAGGCGCTATCAATGATGCAGCTTCTGCCTTTGAGGAATCGGTTGCACCGGCTGCGCCAGTGGCTCCGCTTAATATTTTGCCGTATTCATCGACAAACGGAATTATTGCCGCATATAGTTTTGCAGCCTTTGAATCGCCAGTTAACTTTTTACCTTGAAGAATTTTTTCATTTACAACAGGCCACTCCTCAAAATTTAATTCATTGGCTGCCCGAACCACCATGTCTAAGTTCTTTTTCGCAGTATTTTCAAACGCTTCTATAGCATCTGTTTTCTTTGTCAGGTCTTTCAAAGATCCTTGATCGGATGTAAGCGATTGCTGTCTTAATGCTAATGATTTTGCATCATCGCCATCCAAAGCTGCTAGTTCGGCAGCTCTATTCCAAATAGCGCCAACTTGTGCAAGATTACGTGTAAATCCTGCTGGAATTTTACCTGTCAATCTAACTTGTTCAGCCACTGTATCTAGCGCATTCCCAGAAAGAACTGGCGCAACGGCAGCAGTGCTTCTCATCTGTTTGTAGAGAGCTTGGTCTCCCGAACTCATGTTTTTAAATGCATCAAACTCTTGCAGCAATGCTGGCAATGCTGGGTTGTTGCTATTCATTTCACGGAATGCTTTTTGCTGAGTAGGCGACATGGAATTGTATGCAATAAAGTCTTGCATTTTTGCAGGCATTTTATTGGCCTGATCATATGTATCTTGAATTTTAACGCGCTGCTCAAGAGCCTTTTCTGCAGATTGGGCCTGATATTTCAGCATTTCATTTTGCAAGCTACGTTTTGCCATAGCATTGGCAATATCAGATTCTCTTGCTGCTTTCTGGTAGTCGCCCATGACGCCAGCCGCACGGCCAAGGCCTTCGCCAAAGCTGCCGGTCTTGCCGGGTTCCGCAAAGGCTGCCGCTAGTTTGAAGTATGTTTCGGCTTTGCTTGGGCCATTCGATATTTTTTCTGCGCCCTGTTGTCGCAGTGAATCCATCACAGCTTTCTGGGCAGCATCATAATCTGAAAATGCTTTCGTTGTTTCCGGAAGCGTTCTGGATCGAACCGCTGACGCAAGCATGGCATTTGGATCTACCGCGGCAGGTGCAACAGGCGCAGCCTGCGGCATCGGGGCCGCCCTTGTAGCGGCAGCAATAGCGTCCATGCTGGGCACGCCGGCAACTGGGGACGCCATTGTAGGCAGGTTGGCTGGGTTATCAGCGCCGAAGTCGACGTTGCCGCCATCGTCATAATGCCGCTTTACCGGGCCACCGTTGCGGTACTTGGCGGCCAGTGCATGGATCGAATTATGCCGCGCATGGCCGTAGAATGGGTTACTCGGTTCGTTATACTGTTCGGTATAAGCCCAGTTTGGGTTGTTCGGATCGAAATACTGACTATCATAACTCCCGTTGAAAGTATCCGGAGCATTATAAGTGCCCGTAGTCGGTGTGGCTGGGGATGAAATAATAACGGCAGGGTCATATCCTATTGCGGAAGAAACTTGCCGAGGTGTTTTTTCAGCATTAACGTCACCCGCAGGGCTGGTGATATTTGGCGTTTGTTCGGCCTTCGGCGGCAGCTGCGCGATCTGCGCGATCACGGCTTTCAACCATGATGGGGAGTCGCTTGCTGCCACTTTGGCCGGGTCATAGTTATAATTGCCAAGATTGACCGCCCCAGCAGTTTTATAATGAGTTTTAACAGGGCCACCGTTGCGGTATTTGGCGGCCAGCGCGTGGATCGAACCACCCCGTGCGTTATGATAGTATGGGTTGTTCGGGTCGTTGGGATCGAAATACTGTCCGGCATAGCTTCCGTCGGGAGTATCCGTAGCGCCAGTAGTGCCCGTAGTTGTTGTTGTGACTGGCGGAGTATAGCCGGTCGCTACGATTGGGCCAGCAGGTGGTACGTAATTTGGATTGTACTGGCTTTCCCATCCGTTCCAGTTGGGGTCGGCCACTGAACCAACGCCGAATGTTTTTTCAGCGTTAGCCTTCAAATCTCCGATCGTGTAGCCCAGCTTGCGCTGGCTGTTGTAGTACGCCTGCCGGTCTGCGTCAGACATGCCCTGCATATTGAGTCCTACCGCGCCGTAGGTCGGGTTGACGATCTTGGCCGCAGTGGTTGGCGGGCCGTACTGTGACCCGGCTTGCATCCGGTCTTGGTACTGCTGCTTGTATTGGTTGTACGCATTTTGGTCGAGGTTGTACTTGCGCGTTTGTTCGGCGAAGGCGTCTTTGTCGGCCTGCGTAGCGGTTGCAACGGGAGGCGTTGTCGGGGCAGCAGTGCCGGTGTATGTAGCAACGGTCGGCGTGCTTACACCGTATTGCTTCATCAACTTGTCGAGTTCAAATCCCATAACTGCTCCTTAGCTTAAGCGTTAATGAGGTCATATTTGACCGCGTTATAACCATTACCCATTGGCACAACCGCTTTAGGGTTGAGTTTTGCGACTTCATGTGCCATGACACCACGGAAACGACCGTGACCGCACAATGGGTGATCTTTAAATTCAGTTTTGTAATCAAAATCATAAATACCCAAACCATTAGGCAATTCACCTACGCGCTCAATGTTTTCTTTAATTCTGATGTCAGAACCTTGAGTGGTCATGTTATACAAGCCTGCTCCAGTTGCGCCTGCGGTAGCCAATTGCGACAGAACCGATGGCGAGTATGTCGCGCCAGTAGATGAGCCAGATGCCGTTGTAACTGTTGGCACCGATCCAGCAATTCCGCGAATCTGGTTATTGAGCCAGTCAGCATTGGACTTCGCATAGTTCTGCTGGTCAAGGTACTGTTGCTGTGCGGCAGTAAGAACTTTCTGCTGTTGGTTCTGTCTCGCAAGACCCATTGACTCCAGCGCAGACGTATCGGCAAAGCCCATCGTTTGATTCTGCCCGGCCATTGAGGCCACGCTTTGCAAGGCTGACATCTGACGCTGGTAGTCTTGAGCCTGCGCCTGTTGTACGGCCTGTGCGGCGGTCAAGCCGAACTGCTGCTGTGCCTGACCAGCGGTCGTTTGCATCTGACCCAAATTGCCCAATTGTGACATTTGTTGTCCAGTCAACTGGCCGGCGGTCTGGCCGAGCTGGCCTAGTGCACTTGCCTGCTGCGCGGTTAACTGGCCGGCGGTCTGGCCAAGGTTGCCATACTGGGCGCCACCCTGCAGCACGCGAGAAAGATCCGCACCCGAAATGCTTCCGACGGTGCCAGCCAATTGCGCCTGACGTGCCAGATCTGCCTGAGAGGCCGACAGGGCTTGGCCGTAGCCTTGGTTGGCCAGCTGGGACTGCTGATTGAGGATCGCTTCCTGCGTGTCTCTCACAGCGCGTGAGCCGAACTCGCCCATGCCCTTGCTGCCGAATTGGCCAGCCTTGATAAACGAGTCAGATACCTGCGGCAGGAGGTTTTCAGATAGGTTTCTGGCGCCTTGCTTGGCAATCGTGTCCATCACGCTGGACTGGTACGGTGACATATATTGGCCAAGATTCCCCGCAGACGATTGCGAAGCTGCTTGCAGATAAGGATTGGCCGCATTCAGGGCGCGGTCTGACAAAGCCTCTGCTGTGGTTGCGCCAGCTTGATTCATATACGGCTGCGCTGCACCCATGATGTTGCCGGCGGCCTGACCTGCTTGGTTCATGTACGGCTGCGCAGCGCCGACAATGTCCATCTGGCCAGCTCGGTTAAAATAGTTCTGGCCGGCATTCAAATTTTGGTCTACCAGACCCTGACGCAGATACTGGTTTTGCGCTGCCTGCAGATCACCGGCAGTACCTTTGGTAGAAAAACCCTGCATCCCGGACTGAGCCGCGTCCATCCCCGGTTTATACGAGCCTTGGTTTGCCTGCATCTGGTTAAAGGCTTGAACCTGAGTGTCTGAGAAATCAGCCACTGTTGGCATGCTGTATTGTTGGTACGGAGTAGCCGCTACGCCTCTTGCAACTTGGAGCTGATTGAAAATAGCATCTTGCATCCACGTCGGCGTTTCAGTGGACGTCGAAGTATGGGACGTAGCCGTTTGGGGGGTGCCGCTAAACAGGTCAGTCATTATGCAACTCCTTTCAGGTAGGCAAGCGGCGATTTGGCGTCAGGGCTGAACTTTCCCTTGGCCAATGCTTTGCCTTTGTGTTCGCGTAAATTTGCTCGCATTTGATCCAGACGCTTGGCGCCTTCTTCGCTCGACCCATCGCCAAGCATGGCAACGGTCTCAGCGTCCATCACGTACTCGCCATCGGACAGCTTGGCGTTAATCGTGTCGGCACGGCCAGAGCCTGCGCCCTTGGCAAAGCGAGACAGCTGACCCAGCGGGCCGCCCATTGCTTTCTGCACTGTAGGCGTGGCGGGGGTAGAAGGGGCTTGGTTGTAGACCCCAGACGACAATTTGTTCCAGTTCGATGACATGAAGTCAGCCAGACTTACGTTGGCGTTGTTGGCCTCTGTCTGGATTCTATTCCAATCCCACGGGGTCGACGGACGGTTGAAATATTCTTGCTGGGCAGGCGACAGGCTGCTAACAGCTTCTTGCACGGCAGGCGGGGCGCTCTTCAGCAGTGACGCGCCGGCAAGGGCCAGCCCTGCATACCCAAGCGCGCCCATGCCTTTCAGTGCAGGCGCAGCCGCCGTTCCAGCCGAGGGCGCAATATTTGCCGATGGTGAATTACCTGAAACTGTTGGCAGCTGGTAGGGCGTATTAAAGTCAGGAGATGCAACGCCGCTGGCGTTTCCAGTTCCAGCGTTTCCTACAGCCCACGGATCTGCGGCAGTTACCGGGGCGCCTGTGCCTGCATTCCCTACAGTCCACGGATCCGATCCTGTAGCTTTAAGGTTTGCAATGTTTTTGACTACGCTTTCACCGGGCTTCAATGTTGATGGGTCTTTCAAAACATCTTCAAAGCCGGTTTTTGGGACTTTGTAATTTAATCCAGTAGCAATGCCAGCCAGTGCGCCACCTGTCAGGGCCGACTTCGGATCGTAGCCGGCGGCCAGCATGTTGCCTGCGTTCTGTACGCCGCCTTGAACGCCAGCCTGAAATGCGCCGTTGCCAAGATCTGCGGAATTTACAGCCCCGCTGATGCCTGCACCTGCAGCGCCCATAGCAGCGCCTTTTAAAAATCCCTTACCTGTCGCTTCACCGGCCACACCACCAATTAAGCCGCTACCAATCATGTTCTGAGCGGTGCCAGACAAGCTAGGTGCAAGCGTTTTGCCAATTGTGCTGCCAAGCCCTGCGCCCGCACCACCTAACAAGGCGCCCTGCAATACGTTGCCGCCGGTCAGTTTGGCAGTACCAGCGCCAGTTAAAGCGCCGCCTACAATTCCGGAGGCTGCACCAAACATGGGAGTTAGAAATCCACTAACCATTGCCCCTATTGGTGTAAACATCAATGCAATCGGCAACACGGCTCCAAGGATTTTCTTCAGGCCTTTGTATTCTCGGAGTCCGGTGTTCGGGTTGATAGATCCTTGGCCGCCCATACGACGCAGCACTTCAGCTTCGCGTGGATTGATGTGGGCCAGCATGGTATCGCCGCCTTGGCCACCAGTCATCAGCCGGCGCCCAGCAACTGACAGGCCTCCACGTGAGAACCCGCGCTGTTTCAAGCGATCTTGTAGGCCGTACATTGCAATCAGCAACGAAACAATCATGGTCTGATCGTATTCTGGCGGGAATGTAGATTCATCAATCAGCCCGTCCTTGATCGCCGCAGCACGGATGGCTTTGTATTTGTCGGGGTTTTGTATGACGTATTCGAGCAGCTTGATCGCCTCGTCCATGTCTTCAGGCACGATAGGGGTGCGCTGCAATTGCGCTTCCATTGCATCGACGCCCTGAGTCAATGAGGGGTCTTTGCTTGCCATCTGCATGATCATGTCGCGAATCATAACTTAACCTCTGTACCAACTATGTTGATGATATTCGTCTGCCAGAAAACCATATATGCAAACGTCTTCATTATTATTTGATGCCTTGCGCATGACGCCTTCAAGGGTAAACCCCATATGTTCCACAAACTTCTTCGATTTCCTGTTACTGTCGGCGATCAGGGCGGTAACTCGCGCAGCCTTAATCGTATGAAACGTGTAGCTGAATATCCCATTGAACGTGCTGATCACAGACTTCGGGCATTTCCAAAAGTCTTTCTTTGCGGCGATGTTCAGGTCTACGTTTTGTGACGTAAAGTTGGTGAACACCACCACGCACGCAAACTCTTCGTTGTCGTCTACAGCAGTCATGGCGCGAAAGAATTCCGGCTCGCCTTTGACGGCCAGTTGGTCTCTGGCCCACTTCTCGGCTGCGTCTTCCTTTTGAAAGCCAACAAATCTCATCGGGCCACCTGACAAAATCGCTGCGCCCATTCTTGCCAATTTTGATAATCATACGGAATTGGGAAGTTGTTCCTCAACGATGTATTGTTGAGGAATTGCATAGCCCAATCCTGCCACTTGGTCTCGTCGTCTAGCCGACCAAATGCCCCATATTTGTCCAGATCCAAAGATATCTGATCTGCCCAGTCTCGCAGCGCCATACCTACTGGCAATGTGATGGTTATGTTCAACCGAGCACCGTCCCGTCACCGCCAGAGATATGGCCAATGATCTGGCCCATCTGATAGTCGCCATTGACAGCGTTGGATTGGAATCTCACCCGCAACTCACGACGCTGCTCTTTAAGCATGACGATCTGCTCAAATGGCTCGTTAGAGCTTTCTGGGAACGTAAAGAACGTGCTGTACACTTCGGGTGCGCGTGCGTTTGCCCGACCTGTGACCTGCACAGTCATAGGCCCAACCTGCACAAAATCAGGCTCTATTGTGGTTATTCGCAGATACTGGCTCTTTCCTGACACCAACGTAGACATATCGCCTGTTTCAAAATTAGACACAATAGGATTGATGTTGGAACCATTTATTTCATCAACACCTTTTTCGTGCACCCAGACGTTATAACCGCTGCCGTTGTTATCAACGCCGGTCAATATTGGCGCAGAAAACGAATTGCAATATTGGCCAGCTGACCTACCACTGTTAGGGAGTTCGGTGTCGTACCATGTATTTTCACGGACATTATAGATGACGGCATGCGTACACTCGGTTGCGTCACCTCGTGGATAGCACCACCAGATCTCACCAAACCGAGGCACTTTAAACGCAAATGTCTTGGTGGCTGCATTACGGTTGAGGCCGTCAAAGAAATAATTCAAATTCATTGCGTTCGGCACTTCTCGCACTACGCCGTTGAACATGTAAAAGCGGTCAACACCGCACCAGTAAAACACACCATCAAAATCGATCACCACGGACGGCGATACGATAGAGGTGTCAGTTGCTATGGTGTCAAATTGGAATACCGTTGCCCCGCCAGTAAACGTGGCCCGGATAACTGCGTCATAAGCCCAGAACAATCCGGCTGGCGCAGTTCCGGATCCTGCCCTCAACGGCAAACCCTTGATGATTTTTTGGCCCCACACTCGCGCCAAGCCAGAGCCTGCCCCGGTCAGATTGGTCGGCTCACCTGCGACTGACCAGCCCACTATCCCGTCTGTGCCGTAGTAGAACATGTAGGGGTGAAGCGAAACGATGCCCCCAGTACAGTTGGCGTTAGGCGGCAAATTAACTGACTGCAAAGCGGCAGTGCCTAAAACTTCACCAAAGAATATTTGACCGCCCGCGTCGTTGCAAATGCAGCGTTCGTTAGGCGATACATGTGCTATCAAGTAATTATCGTTGGTGGACGAATCGTACTGGTAGTCGAACATCCAGAGGTTCAGAACATCAGCTAACAACGCATCGTTGCCGCCGGTCATGTTGGTAGTGGTCGTCGTAAGAGTGGTTGTAGTAGCGACAACTACAAATTCGTTAGTAGCCGAACCGGCAGTGATGGCGGTTATGGTTATGGTTGCGCCTACGGCTGCAGCTGAATAATCCGGAGTAGAAGTGTACGCGGTGATGTTTGCCGCTACCGCTGTAGCAGTGGCCGACAGGCTGGTTGCGTATGCTACCGACGTAGACATGATGTTGATGCCGTTCACGGATATGTTGGTAACTTGGCCGGCAGCCCCGCTTGTCAACGTCACCGTGCCGGTAGCGTAAGCTGCTAATGGGGTTCGGCTCGTAACAATCGAGCTGTTGATAGTAGAGTCAATCGTAAAACGCTCAAGCGTACTTGTCCCGCCAGAATGGCAGTAAACAAAATTCATCTGGGTGAACGTAGTAAAGCCGCGACTGATTTCCGTAAGGTACTTTTGTGTTGATCTGTAACCACCAATCTTGCGCGGCAGACCACGTTGAAATCTTACCCACTGACCGTCTACGTAGGCGTCTCCCTCGTACTTTGTGCCGTCGCGTTTGATGCCCGGCAGAGACTTTAAGACTGTGGTCTGGATGGGCATTAGAAGCTGCCACCATTCACCGTGCCAGAAGGCGCAGCTCCCAACACTGACCAAGCCGCAGCCTGATCGACTGCAGTGAACAGGCCGGTGCCTACCGCTGTACCGCCCAACACTGCCCAAGCCGCCGCCTCATCGACTGCAGTGAACAGGCCAGTGCCTACCGCTGTACCGCCGAGGTTAATCAGCGCAGCGCCAGCCGTTGTGGCCCCTGTGCCGCCCTGTGCCACCGCAATCGGGTACGAGATACCGGAAGTATCTGCACGCAGCACGTTTGTCCCGTCACTGTACAAGATGGCACGTTCACCGTCAAAAATCACCACGCCTGTACCTGCCGCAGTCTTCACCGTGAACGTGTACGAGCCTGTGGTTTCATTGTCGACCCAGTATTGCTGTACTGTAGCCGGCACAATGATGGCGCGGTTGCCGGTCTTGACTCCGGTGAAGCGGTAGGACACGCGGTTCAGTTCGGATCCGCTCAGGGTGTAATTGCCAGTACCGCCAACAGCGATAACGGTGTAGTCAAAGGCAAATGTGGCCGACTGACCAAACCCGATGGTGAAGAAGTTAGCGCCGTCGGTTGCGATGATGGCCGACTCACCGGGCTGGAAGCTCAGGAAACTGGTGTCGTTGATTGTGGTAGTGCCCGGAGCATCGGCAACAATAGCCCCGGTGCCAGAGTTGCGCAGGTACATGAACCAGTTGGTGCCGGTGGTGACCGGGTCAGGCAATGTCAGTGTGCCGCCAGCGCCAGTCCAGTTGTACATTTTGGCCCTGTCGCTCACCCCAGCAGAGTAGTCGCTGTTGAACGAGGTGATCGGCACAGACTGGGAAAGCAATGTGCCAACAGCCACGATGCCAGTGCCGGCAAGGGCCGAGGCGTTGGCTACTGAAGTAGTTGCGCCGTACTGCAGCAACTGCCATGTGCCGGCGGTTGTGGTGTTGTCGGTCAGGTATATCTGCCACAACGTGCCGGCAGCAATCGTCCCGACCTGAACCCCGTCGGCGTCTTTTACCGTAAAAGTGTAGGCGCCAAGGTTATTGAACAGGATGGTGTTGCCGGTGCCGCTCTTGGCCGCGTCGGGCAGGAAAATGTTGAACCCAGCCGCAGAGGCAGTAACGTCAATGATGCGCGTGGCAAGGTTGTCGTTGGTGGAGGTTTCTTCAGGCCAGCTAAGGACAACATCCGCAGACAGGGCAATCGCGCTGTAGCTGATCTCGCTGGGGTAAATGTTCGCACCACCGAACACATCGGTATAAATCGGCATTACGCTTCACTCCTGCTTGCTGAACGATCCATGATACGGCCAAGATCTTCGCCGCTCAGGGCTTTGGCCGCACGGTCGTACATGGCCTGCCATACTCCCACGCGCTCGTCGTTCTTCAGGAATGGCGTTGCTTCTAACAGCGTCGCATACAGCAGAACGTCAGGGGCATATTGTGTCAGCCAGTTGGTTTGTAGGTCGTCCCCAAGAAGCGGCGGCTGCTCGTAATACAGGATTTCGAGGTTGTAGGCAGCGTCAGGGGTAGGGGTAATCAGCCAGTGCTGATAGTCGTAGTCTGCGTAGAACTGGGGCTTGCCAGTCTCGGCGGGGGCCGGCCAGTAGGATCTGCAGTATTCATATGACCGGGCAAAGATGGGGGTGCCGTCAATGGTCATGCTGACGGTGTCGCGCCAGCGGTCTGGCTTCATGTACGTGGAAACCCCAACAGACAATGGGGTGGTGACCGGACGGATGAACCCTTCGATTTTCAGTTCACGGGCTATTCGACGCTCGCCCAGAGTGATCAGGCGAGGCAGCTGGTCGTAAACTATTTGATCTGACGCTTGTGTGAAGCCGCGCTCAAGATACCGGCGAACATCAACCAGCAGACTGTCATACGTCATGCTATAGCTCATAAATACTCCAAAGTATTGTCAGATGCTGGTTCAGCACACGCGGCGAATCGTTATTGTACGCCCGAAATAACGAGTATTCAATTGGTTACTTGGCGGGAAAGTTGCCACCAACCGGGTCACTTGCACCAACCGGAGCGCCAGTCCCGGAGTTTGTGCCGGGCGGTACATGGTCACCAGTCCAAGGACTTTCGTTGATGGGGCCAAAACAATCTGACAGGGTGGCGCCGTTTACTTTTTTCGGACGCACAACGCAAGGAAATGACCACATATTGCTCATCCCGTTTCCGGCTCCCACAGCGGTGGTGAATGTACGGACGGTCATTGGGGCCGGCGCCCATGTCGGGGATTGCGGGTAAGTGCTTGGGGTGCCGAACAGACTCCACACGGTATGGTCGCCTTTAGGCGGGGCACAGGATCCGTTGGTGAGGTTAAAATCGGCAACGCTCTCGCCTTTGATTACTGGGCAGACCGCGTGGCCTTCCTCAAAAGTTTTGCCGTTCACAACCATTGTTTTACCAGTCGGTTCGGTTGCACTGGATGCGCACAGCGCGTATTCGCCATGGCAGATAGCGATGTTAGGGTCGGCATGGACAGCCATGCTGAACAGGGTAACAAACACAGCGATTATTCTTTTCATGGTCGTGTCCTAGTTGATTAAAGTTTACCGTTTGCCTTCAGCATCTTTGGTCTTTTCCCATGTCCGCATTGTCCCCAAGCCCAACATGCCGATTAAAACCTGCATCGTCAGCGTGGTGTCAATGGCCGGGAATGGCCCAGTGTAGTGGAAACCTACTTGTGCTATGAATCGGGCAAGCGGCTCGATCAACACAGCATAGGCAAGACCAGCACCGCAGATCCAGCCGATCCAAGGTCGCCAACCGGCCACAAACCAGTTCGTGCTTTTGGCTTCCTCTTGATTAACGGCCATCTGTCCGGTCAGCAAGGTTATGTTGCCTTGGAACTCTTCGGAGCGGGCTTGAATCGCCAGTTTGGCTGCTAGGTCTTTGTCAGCAACAAATTTGTTGATGAACGTATCAAGCAAGCCAATTCCAGCAGTAATAGGGTCAAGCGCCATTAGGCTCTCCCAATAATCCAAGTGACTTTGTCACCGGCAGCAATTGCATCTGATATTAGTTTTTCTAGTGCTGGTAGGTCGCCTTGGTAGAGTACGCAGCCTTCCGTATGTTCAGTTTTCGTGCCTTTGTGTACACGTATACCTGTATATGTACACCCGGCAAGGTCGCAGCTGCGGTCTTTGGGGTTGGAGTAGAGCAACAACATCTCCCGCCCAAACCGAGTGGACATTGTTACAGCCACTTGATACTCGCCTTCGGGAATGCAAGTCTCTTTAGGGATCTTGATACCAAATGGACGGCCAATGTCTTCGAGCGTAACGCCTAAAACTTCATCACCGATTTGTATGACGCCAATGGTTTTGTCAGTCTGATATGTGCGCTTGTGTAAAATGATCATGCTGATACCTTACTTTAAATTATCATCGTGGCTGAGTTTTACCCCAGCAAGCAGCCCGATAAAGCCGCCAACGATGGTCTGAAATGCAGGACTGATGAGCTTAAATATCTCGCCGTTGTCTATTTCTCGAAACCACAAGCCGGTCACGAGCGCGACGACCATCAGCAAAACGGATATGCACAGCGTGGCAGACACCATCAGCGTTACGGCAAACGTCAGCTTTCCTTTGACTTCACTCGGTGTAGCCATGTTTATGCCTTGTCTACTTTGGTTTGCAGTAGATCAAAGATTTTATCTAGTTTGCGATTCATGTCCTTGATATCGTCCCGGTAATCATCTTTTGTGACGTAGTTTATTGGCATATTCCTAACGTCCCCATCAAGGCGGTCAATAGCAGTGTAAATGCGGTTCAACGTCCAACCGCCAAAGAATCCTGCGATGCACACTGCGATGTTGAATAGCACTTGGTAGTCCATGTCTTACTTCCTTACTGCGGGTTAATGGTCGCCGTCGATGTTTCTCGATCCAGCGTGAGTTTTCCATAACAGGT
>CAIRTT010000248.1 GCA_903881535.1 uncultured Armatimonadota bacterium | reverse complement strand
AGCCATGTTTCAGCAAAGTCTGGAAAGACATTCTATCTTCATGTCCGCAATACCGTCCGTGGTGAAAAAACCATTCCGTTTTACTTCTTCGCAGGAGAAATAAAGCCGACGACAGCAGACACTCAAGCACTCGACGCAGTACCAGCTGGTTATGTAGTAACCGAAAGTGAAAAGACCGGTTTGCCACTTCTTAAGCGTGGCTAACAGTACTCTTTGTATTGGGATACGGTCCAGAGCAATGATGCTGTGGACCGTGTTTTTTCGTGACTCTCTCACGGTTAAAATCACTAGTTATTTCTTGGCAGGATGCGGATGATAACTGTTTGTTCTTTAGTGGCATCCTCTGCCATTTCGGTTGGTAAGACACTAATATTTCTAACAAAAGGCATCATGCCATTCCGCGGTTGTTGGCTTGCAGAGAAGTGAACCAGCCCCTTCGGAAGTAGCACTTTGGTGGGTTGTCCACGTAAGAGTAGCTGCGTCATCACCCATTGCCTACCGTTAACTTCACCTGAAACCTTCAGGATTACGGGTTGTGTTCGATTGTTACTCGAATCGTTGATTACAAATTTGACAACTTTCCCATGGCTAAGTGTCAAATCAGTCAGCGAAACCTGACTACCTTCTTCACATCTAATCTGAGACACCGGTGCTGAACACATCGATTTAAAATCGTTACTCAATGCCTTGACCGAATACACGCCGTTGGGTAATCGCACAAACGAGTACATTCCTTGTGCGTTTGTTTGCACTCGGGAGACCCTAAAGTTACGAACATTTCCATCAATTACGATGGTTGCGTTGGAGACGGGGTTTCCGCCTGCGTTAATCACTCGTCCCCGAATTTCGTTAGACGGATAGATCTTTACTTTTGGGAAGATTCTAACCTTGTCACTTCGCAAGGCAATGTTCGTCAATGAAAATGTTTGAGCATATTCGGGATTGAGAACATCGAACGATACAAATCCATTTGGAGGAAGACCGGCAACTTGAAAGTCTCCGTTCTCGGAGCAAATTATTTTACTACGTGTGTCTATTGGAATGGATACTGCGCCAATCCTGACGCTTCCCGACAGACTTGTGCGTACTGGATTCAATGTTGCATCAACAAAACGAGTCGAAAACGTAACGGATGCTGATACTCCAATAGGGACATCCGTGAAGTCGTCCACGTCAGATCCATGGACCACGGCAACCAAGCGACCATTTGACCGAGCTACCAGCGCAATATCTTCAGAGCTGGTTTTAGGAATCCTTATGAAAAATGGCTTAGCCGCCTGAATGCTCAGTTTGCCTAGGCACGTACGTCTGCCAGACCAGATTTCGATGGCATTCGCAGACACTGCGCTACCGACCACTCTGCCAGCGATGACGGACACCTTTTGCGACCTTCGCTTAGGTTTTGTCGCAATGAGTGCATCCAAGTTTCTGTTATCTTTGATCTGAGGGTCGTTCTTCGTGAACCTCATCCAAGCGATAACACCTGCAAAGAGCATCGCGATACCAATGATTTGCAGGTGTCTGTTGTTAATTTTGGCCGTGGATATTATCAACGTTTAGTCAACTCAAAATTATCGCTTGATTGTCCTCAATGGCTGCGGTTTTGTTTCAGGTTTGCGGAGGACAATGACTTCATTTATTCCGGCGGCGATGTCATATGGCTTACCAATTACAGACACGCGCAAGCGTGCAGGTGATGGCAAACCACTAATCGTGACAGTTCCGGCCGTATCAGCAATAGACACCGGCAACGGATACATCCAGCTAATCCGGTTACCTGCGATCATAAGTTTAAGATCCAACTTAGCCTTACTCGCTGGCTTTCCAGAAGGATCCAAAACGGTTAGCGTGACATTGCTATTTGTCGTCGGTTGTAGGACAACATCGGCACCAGGCAGCAGCTTAGAATCAAGGATTGTAATCAACTTACCATCTGCACGTGCTACAACCCGTGCACCACCAACCTTAGCGAGGGCTGGAGCATTCTTGAATTCAAATTTTCCATCGGCGCCCGTTTTTCGGCTGTCAAGGACTTTAGCTGGAACCTTTGTCATGTCAGCAGCGCTCCACGGCACGGCTAGCCACTGTACCGTTGCGCCAGAAGCCGGTTGTCCATTCGCCAGCAGGACGATTCCTTTCAATGACCGCTTATCATTTTGCCATTGGTTGCTGTCAGACTGCGGCGACTGGCCACTCAGAGGCGTTTGCGCCATCGCGCCAACGGGCATCGAGACCAGCATCGTTGCTACGATAAAGATAGGAGACACTTTCATATCGTCAGTATAGCCAAGATATGCACGTTGTGGGCGTATCATTACAAACGCGAAATCTAGATATCCCGGGCCTTTGCGGCTCTCGCTATTTCACAAAACTGGTCGACGCTCAAATGTTCTGGCCTGGTGTCAGACGGTACCGATGCTTGATCAAGAACTGCGTGAAGGTCCGTGTCACTCCATCCCAGCCCAGAGGTAAGTGAGTTACGCAATGTCTTTCTTCGCTGGTTGAAGGCAGCGCGGGTGATCCTTGTAAATTCGTTGATTGTAATTCCGTGATGTCGATTATGAGGATGCAGATTCAAGACTGCGCTGTCTACCTTTGGCGGTGGATAAAACACGCCGCGGGGCACAACAGAGCTGATGTGACAATCACAAACGAACTGAGCAACACAGGACAGTGCCCCATAGACCTTCGATCCCGCTGGGGCAACAACCCGTTCGGCAACCTCTTTTTGCACAAGAATAGTTGCATGCACGAATGGCGGATCTGATTCAAGAATCCGTATCAAAAGCGGTGACGTAATCTGGTAAGGAATGTTCGCGACAAGTCTAGTAGATGTATCCTCAGCGAACGCGATACCCCAGTCGGTGGAAAGTGCATCACCCTGAACAACAGTTACATTGTCAAGGTCAGCCAACGTTTCATCGAGAACAGCAATCATCCGATGATCCAGTTCAATGGTGAAAACCTTGGCAGCTTCTGCGGACAACAGGCGCGTCATCACTCCAGCGCCCGGTCCAATTTCTAAAATCGTGTCAGTGGGTTTAATACCAGCAGCAGCAACAATCTTGCCAAGATGATTTTTATCAATAAGGAAGTGTTGCCCCATCGACTTTGACAAGCCGATGCCATGGCGTTGCAGCACCGCGGTTAGGCCTGATGGTTTTGATATATCCGGTCCGATATTGCTCATTAAGATAACACTTCATCCTCAGTAGGTTCATCGTCTCCACCAGGATCAACATAGTTACGAGTTTGTTCACGGACTCGTTCAACTTGACCGACGATACCGCCTTTAGGCGCCATGGATTGAACCGATGTAAGGTGATCTGGTTTCCGTGGCTTAGGGTTTAGCGACGCTGCTGTACGAAGCGACGGAAGATGTGCGGGGAGGTCTATGTGAGGTGCATTTTCAGATTTTGGCGCCACGGTTGTGTTTGAACCTTCTGACACGCGCACAGGTTTGGTCACATCTCCTGAATGTTCGCGCTCATGCTGAAATCCAGCAAGGATTAGAGCACGTTCGATGCTTCCATTTTCAATGCTTTCAAGCCAATCCGGCCGTGTTCGAGAATCATCCTGTTTCATTGATGTTGCGATGACCTGACCCGATTCTGACAGGATCTGAGTCCGCACAACTGCCCATTGTCGGTCTTTATCAATATGAGTAAGTTCTGTTACGATTCCCCATAATGGGTTTACAGAACGAAACCAGCGTATCCTTGCAGGCAACGGTAGGTGGTAACGGCCTGTCTGCGTCCGAATGAGAAGTGCCTCTACATCAATGTGAACCATTCATCCAGAATACCGGAACAATGACCATCTGTCTGAAATTGTTTGACAGTTGCGAAACACTACGGTATAGTGAAAAGGTTTCGCGACTGTATTGTCATTCATCTGACATTCGCGTTGCCGCATCGTAGGCAATTGTGCTTACGGGCGAACCACCACGTTCGCTCCTGACCACGGGATGATTGTGATTCCACAGACATCGCCGAGAAAGGAGGCAGAAGTGCCAATAGTTAGTACTTGGATCCGTCCGGGAATCACATCGGTTGCGATTGCGATCACCGCAATTGTGGCAAATGCCTACGGCCAGCAAAGTTTGCACATCACTTTACGTGATGGAAGCAAGCAAACAGAACTGAATACGCGACAAGCAACTGT
>CAIRTT010000247.1 GCA_903881535.1 uncultured Armatimonadota bacterium | reverse complement strand
TTTTTCGGCGCCGTAAGCGAAGCAAAAGCCTGCAATGGAGATGCATACGAGTGCACCATCCACACCGGATGGTGGGGGACTGGCGCGTATGGTGGTAACCGCACCCTGATGGCTATCATGCAGCTGATCGCCGCCCGGGCCGCCGGCGTTACCCATCTCATCTTCCACACCGTCGATTCCGCCGGCGCAACCGATTTTGCCTCCGCTTACGCACTTCCTGGGCTGGAAACGTTTCTGAATGCCGAAACCCTTGATCCGGAGGTGTTCCTGCAGTACTGCGATGCTCAGAACTTTCGGTGGGGTATTAGCAACGGGACGTAGATTTAGTCACCAATCTCGGCCACGCCGCCGTTGCCACGCTCCGACTTTAAACCAAGCGCCGAGAGCCCACGACCATGCGCCCCGGCCAACTCCGCTGGATAGCGCTTGTTCGGCCGCATCACCGCCCACTGGTCGCGGTTAAACCGATCCTCAGGCACACGGTCAGGGCTTGAGAGGTCAAACTTAGCAGCGGATTTCGACTTTGGGTTCGTCGCGTACAGATCAATCTTTGCCGGGATGCCCATGTACGGACGCGTGTCAACCTTTGGTCCAAAACACGCTACAAGCGGCGTTGACAGCGCTTCCGTACGGGTTAGGCCGCTAGCACCGAAGATTCCCTTGATCGTACGCAGCACCGATGCCTGATTATAGAAAGTAGAGTTCACACCCATCTTATGTGTCCGTGGGCTGATAACGAGACAGACAGAACGGTGGCCATCGACGTGGTCAACACCATCCTGAGGGTCATCCTCAACCACAAAAATTACCGTGTCTTTCCACACCGGACTCTTGCTCACCGTTTCGACCAGCTGTCCAAGAGCTTCATCGTTGTCGGCAACATGCGCAGCCGGCGTCGGTGCCCCTGCTTCAGAGCCACTGGTGTGATCCTGTGGGAGGTAGACCGTCATCAGGTTGGGAACTTGCTGCTTTGCAACAAGCTTTGCAAAGGTTTCCTTGAACACGCGGATACGCAGTAAGTCCGGGATGTTCATATTCCAGCCCGGGAACGCCCGCACGCTTTGCTGACGGACGCGCTCGATGCCGATTAGCGTAGGGGATTCGGGCAGCGGCATCCCCTTCTGCGTCTTGCGAAGCAAACTGGCATACGTCTCACCACGAGGCATCCCAGCCGTGTCAAACTCACCAAAGTTCAAGAAGGACTTACCGCGTGCCATCGCGGCATCCCAGATATGCCCCGTTTGGGAAATCGCCAATGGTTCATCGCCGTAAGGGTAAGACCGCGTCCAGCCCCCAAAGGACCGCTCGAAGAAGCTGGTTGCATTACCTTCGGTTGCCCACGAATGGCCATCCGCGCTCAGAACACCATTGCAGTAATAGTTATCCAACAGCACAAACTCACTGGCAAGCTTGTGGTGATTTGGTGTGATCTTCTCACCGTACAAGCACAGATTTGGGTCCCCATTTGCGCCTTTGACATCCCCGAAAACGTGGTCGTACGTCCGGTTTTCCTTGATGACATAAATGACATGCTTGAATGCTGGGTACTTAAAG
>CAIRTT010000246.1 GCA_903881535.1 uncultured Armatimonadota bacterium | reverse complement strand
GGCCATTAGGCGCATCATGTCGCCCATTTGCCCCGTCATCCGGTAGCTCGCCGGGAGGAGATCATAGGTGACGATGTAAATCCGCTCATCGCCATCCCCGAGCTTGCGCACGGTTCCGTGAATGGCCCGTGTGATGGCCTGAAGGACATCTCCAGCTTTTGCGGAGTCGCCGCGTGTCAATACCGAGAGGCTGGCAAAGCGCTTGTCGCACACGAGCTGTACACGCGCTGCCTTTGCTACACGCTCCAGCAGCTCGCCCAGATTTTTGAGGTCTGTAAGCGAAATCTGCACCTGAAGCGCACCAGACTGGTAGTCGACATCCGTTTTCTTTGGATTGGCCGGGATGCGGTTATTTGCAGCTTTAGTCGCCATCCCGATGGACTGCTCGATGAAGTTTATCGGAGGCGTTTTGACCCAGATGGACTCGGCATCCCACTCGGTTTCGGGCAGGCCTGGATCGATATTCATCCCGCCCATGTCGGCATCCGCTGTGTCTACGCCGGCCTTGTTTGCTTTGCTACTGACCGCATTAATTGTGAGGTCCCGCTTAATCCGCAGGCGAAGCGCATCGACTTGCTCCTGTGGAAGGGCTGGGCCCATCATCTCACGGATGGCTGCCGGGTCAGGCGATTCACCACCGGCCAGCTTGCTCATCACACTGGCGAAGTCAGGCTCCTTGCGCGGCGCAGGGCCAGTACCTTTTTTGAAGTTGACCTCGGTCATTGTTGGGAACAAGCGGTAAAACTGCTTTTTCTGCGCGGGGTCGAGGCCTTCTGGTCCGAGACCAGTCTCGGATGTCACCATTTGCCACTGAGAGCCATTGAGCGATGCAAGCAGTGACAGGAGGATAGGCTCTTTTTCGCCGGCATCCATCATCTCTTCCATCATGCTGCCTTGCATAAAGTCCATCATGTTGGTGGGCTTGGCGACGTCGATGGGCGCAAGCGTTGACAGCTGGCCGGCTTTTACGACTTTGCGCTTGATGGCTGCTGCGAGGACTTCGACGCGGTAGCCGCCGGGGCCAGGCTGCGGGAGTGCGGGAGGCTTTAGGTTGTCCGGCATCTTTTGACCGGCGGGCATGTCATCTATGGAAAAGGCACCCATTAATGCGCCCATCGGGTTATTGGAGCGTGTCGTCATCCGCTCCGGCGCAACGATGAGCAGCGGACCAAGCTTTGCAACATCCCAGTTCAGCTTGTCGGCAACGGCGGCGATGCTGTTTGCGGGGATCTTTTTGGCACCGGCGGGGGGCAGCCCAGTTTGGTTGTTTGTCTGGACATTGGTTTGCACACTGACTTGCCGAGCGGCAACCGGTGCGGTGGCAGCAATCCCAAGAGCGGCACAGACAATAGAAATATCCCGAAGGCGCATAGTGATAACCCCGATGCAAAACGACTGATTAATGCGATTATCCCATGCCTCATAGAGTGGACGGGGTATGTTCGTAATACGTACGAATATTGGGTTGTCGTTCCCGGTGTTACGCGCGCGTCAGGTACGCTCAACACGCTGTTTGATGTGCTCGAAGACGCGCTCATGCACCGCGTGACCAATCGATTTGGCCCACAAATCGAAGTACGCAGCCGGCATCACATGGAGAGCGTAATGACTTGTCCCGATAATGGTGGTCGTGCCATCCGGGTTGGGCCGTAGTCGCATTTCACCTGAAAGGACATCCGCATGGCCCAGAATCTCCGGATCCCGTGGCTGGGTAACAATTTTGAACTTGAGGTGGCGGTTCGTTTCTGCGATGGTTATCTCTTCGCCAAAGACCAGCCCACCGGTGAAGATGCAATCGCGTTTTGCGCCCACTTTCGGGGCTTCTGCGATAACCTCCACGGGTGCAGGGAGGCCTACTCTACAGAGCCAATAGCTTGGTTGCTCCGGG
>CAIRTT010000245.1 GCA_903881535.1 uncultured Armatimonadota bacterium | reverse complement strand
TGACAACATCATCGAGAATAATCGCACCCATGCCGATCAGGACATCATTGCCGATGGTACAGCCGTGCAGAATCGCAGAGTGACCAACCGTGACGTGGTCGCCAATCGTGAGCGTGTGGCCATTGGGGAGGTGGGCGCTCTTGTGAGTGACATGACACATCACAAGGTCCTGAACATTGGACCCACGGCCTATTCGGATTGAGTTCACATCGCCGCGAAGCACCGCATTTGGCCAAATCGAGCAGTCATCCCCGATGGTGACATCCCCGATGACCTGGGCGCTCGGGTGGATATAGACATCCGCACCGACAACGGGAAACGTCTCCAGATATTTTGATAATGGCATCTCGAAATTCTATCAAGCAGTGGCCGCTGGGATGGTGATATTTCGAAAAGTTTGCCGTAATTCCCCGGGTGGGGTATTGGTAGGTTTAGGATGAATTCCAAAACCTTTTATGATGCGAATGGCTTTGCGCTGGTGCGTGAACCGGTTATCCCCAGCGCGTTGATTCGGCGGGCCATTGATGCCCAGGAGCTGCTGCGCTCCGGCGGCAATGACACGGGATGTGAGCACGCGGGGGCTTACGGCGACCCGCAGCGCACCGATGCTCTCATCAAAATTGAGCAGCCTCAGCTCGCAAGTCAGGCCATCCGTGAGCTCATTTCGCACCCAGCGCTTGGGCAATGGGCCCTCGCCATCACCGGAGCCGAGTGGGTTCAACCGTGGTGGGTCCAGCTCCTCGTCAAACCCAGCGGAAATGCACTGGCATCCAATGTCGGCTGGCACCAGGACCGCTATTACTGGTCGGACTGGGAAGACGGTAGTGAGCTGTTTACGGCATGGGTTGCGCTCACGGATGTCACTGCCGACGCAGGCCCGATGGTCTTTCTTCAAGGTTCGCACAAGTGGGGATTTCTGAATCAGGGAGACTTCTTTGGTCAGAACCTGGATGCACTAAAGGCTGGAATCATCCTCCCGGATGGCGCTGCGTGGGATGAAGTTGCCGGCACACTGCCCCCAGGTGGTATCAGTTTTCACCACAGCCTGACATTTCATGGCTCATCGGCAAACATTTCGGGCGTGCCCCGGCGGTCGTTTGCCATCCATATGCGGACCAACCGTTCCCGTCCTGTAAATGACAGAAGGTCAGGACTTGCAACCTACATCGATAATCCCGAAATCGGTCCCGTTTTCCACCGCTAAGTCCGCACGAAAGTAAACGCTAACACCATGGCCGCTGCAATTGACTACATGAACCCTGATCTGCCACACGGCCTGGACATCGTTACGATGCCGGTTGTGATTGCAACGGAAGATACCCTAAAGGGGTATGGCTGCCTTGTGGATGATCCGAATGGCTTTCAACTCGAAATCGTCAAGTGGCCGGCCGCTGGGTGGCGCCCGGTGGATGATGGAACTGGCGATGAAGCGGGCACCAAGGTCGGGATTTTCGAGAGCGAGTGGAAGGGTGACTTTCTCTTTGGTCGTAATGCGGCCGTCGGTGGAAACTACATTTTGGCCTATAACACGCTTCCCGAGCTGGCAGCGCTTGAGAACTCGAACCCACCATCCCAAATGATGCTCTGGCATGCCAATTACCACCCCGATGGTGGCCAGCTTTTCTTTCCGCTCCAGGATGAGCCTTTTTATGTGCCGCTTGCGCTCCCAACGGATGACATCACGCCGCAGCAGTTTGTCTGCTTTGCATTTGATGGCAGTAAAGGACTCTACATCCATCCAAACATCTGGCATGAAGGCGTCTTCGCAAAGTTCGGCTGCATGCGTTTCCACGATGAACAGGGTGCAGTGCACGCCCGCGTGTCAGTGAATTTTGCGAAAGAGTTTGGATGCCTTTTGCGTTCGCCGCTTGACTAAAACCGTTTAGCCAAGCTCAGCGGCAAGCGTTTCCCACTCGGCCATCGCCGCCGTAAGGGAATCCTGAACCCGAGAGTGGTCAGCCGCTAGCGCAACGACATCCAGGCCGCCACCGCTCGCAAGCTTGACTTCGATACCCGCAAGCTCTGCCTCCAGCTCACTGATCCGCGTTTCTACACGGGCCATCGCAGCTTCTGTTTTGCCACGTTGTTTTTGTTGTTCGCGGCTATTTTGTGGCGCTTGTGGTTGGCTTGCAGCAGCCGAAGCAGTCGCTTTTTTGGGTGCAGCGACGGCTTTGTCCTGATACTCAGCACGCCAAACAGCGTAGTTGCCTTCGATCAGCTCAGCAGTCCCTTGTCCAGACAAACCAAGCGTCTTCGTCGTAACGGCATTCAGCAGGTACCGATCATGGCTGACCAGGAAGAGCGTCCCACTGTACTCGGTCAGCATTTGGCCAAGTGTTTCGCACGACTCGATATCGAGGTGGTTTGTCGGTTCATCCAAGATCAGCAGGTTCGTTGGGCGGAGGAGCATACAGCCGAGGGCCAGCTTGTTCTTCTCGCCACCAGAGAGCATGTCGACGTTCTTGAAGACATCATCGCCGATGAAGAGAAAGCGCGCGAGATACCCGCGCAGCTGTGTCTCTGTCCAGCCTGGCATTTCATCCCGCAGCGTGTCGATGACGGTTTTGGAGACATCGAGGGCATCGGTCGCATGCTGACTAAAGTAAGCCCGCTTGACATTGTGCCCCCACTGCATGGTTCCGGAGGTTGCTTCCTCTTCGCCGAGGAGCATCCGAACCAGTGTCGTTTTACCCGCGCCATTGGGTCCAACAAAACCGACGCGGTCGCCACGCTCGATGATGGCTTCGAGGTTTGCGAACAGTGTCCGTTCACCAAAGGACTTTGTTAGCCCATTCATGCTCAGGACTTCGCGGCCGATTCGACCAGCGTTTTTGTCATCGATGCGGGCTTTGACGCGGCTGTTATCGAAGCGCACAGCCTCTACCTTTTCCATGCGTTCGATACGTCCAAGGGTTTTGTGCCGAATATTGGACTGCGTTGAATCTGCGCCCATATTCCGCTTGATCAGATCCTTGAGGCGTTCGATTTCCTTTTGCTGTGTTTCAAAGAGCTCCTGCTGGCGCTGGAGTCGTTCTTCTTTCTGACGGCGGAAGTGCGAGTAGTTACCCTTATAAAAGGTCAGCTTTTGAAACTCGAGCTCAGCGATGGTGTCAACGACGGCATCCAGGAAGTAGCGGTCGTGGCTGACCAGAATTACCGCACCGGCGTACTCTTTGAGAAAGCCTTCCAGCCATTCCGTTGCGTTGATGTCAAGGTGGTTTGTCGGTTCATCCAAGATCAATAGATCCGGGCGCGTCAGGACAAGCTTTGCGAGCGCGAGGCGGGTTTGTTCTCCTCCAGAGCACGCGCCAACCTGCTTTTCAAGGACATCCGGGCCGAACCCAAGGCGCATTAATGTGCTGTCTTTCTCCGCTTCAATCTCCCAGCCACCGCGCGACTCAAACTCATCCAATGCTTCTGTGTAGTCTTCGAGCGCTGTTGCGAGGGCATCATCGGATGTCGCAGCGCTCATCGCGTGTTCTGCTGCAGTGATCCGTGCCTGAACGGCACGATAGGGTTCGAGGGCGACTTCGATTTCTTCGGCGATGGTGCGTTCCGGATGCACAGGGGCTTCTTGGCGGAGGTAGCCCATTCGTCTACCGGCAGCAATCGTGACCTTTGGTGGTGCAGAGCTATTTGGGTCGGCCGTTTCCTGCCCAAGGAGAATCTTGAGGAGGGTTGTTTTGCCGCCACCATTGCGCCCAATCAGGCCAAGTTTTTGCCCGGCGGCGATGGTGAAGGTGATGTCGGAAAACAGCTGGTCTGCACCATAGCTTTTCGCCAGGTTGGAAACCGTCAGGATACTCATGCGTGCGTGAACCCACTCCCGGGCTGTACTGGACTGCCCGGGTATTATCGCCGTCCGGATGCATGAGTGCAATCTGTAGTTGCTAACATGCGGATTATTCTAGTGATACATGCTAGTCATAATCTTTGAAGCGACGCTGAAGTGTGCTGGTCTGTGCCTGTTAAGGTGTGCCAGTGGAAGATAGCAGTGTCGCTGATGTCATTAACGACAAGCTGGCGTTGCGCTCGAATTCTCCGCTGTTACGCATCTTCGCATAGCGGGAATCCGCGTTTTGTTATTGACCAGTCGTGCTTATCAGGCGAAAGGTGTGCCGTTTGTACTGCACTCCCTCTTTCCGGCGCCGACGATTCTGGGCTACGATCTTGTGGAAAAGGTGTTATGCGACATGTAAAACTGACCCCTCTGGTTAGAGAAGGTTGACGTGTTTATCAATGTATTGGATGCCCCAGCGCAGCTCGGCGGGTACATCGTTCGTAAATATGTTGACCGTTTATCTCAGACCCGGGCGGGTGAGCTGAACAAGCTCATTTTGAAGCTGGAACACTGACGTTACTTTTGGGATGCCTCATGTGCACGCCAGGCGATTGCCTGTTTTGTAAAGTCTGAAATACGTGCACTGTCACCCGGCGTGATGGATGTTGTGAAGTCCAGATTCCCGATGGTTGTGGTCCCTAGCCGAAGGAGCCTCTCCGTATCTAAGATGTGAACCCCTTTGAAGAAGCGAAGGGTGACGCATTTGGTGCCGCGGGCATCGATAGCAATCAGCCAGTCGTTACGCTTATGCCCAACCCGGTACGTCAGCATTTTGTAGATAATATAGCCTTCGAGGTCGGAGCTAACGGCGCGGATAGTGGCATCGATATCCGTGACCAGCGTCGTAAATTTGTCATCCACAGTGGTCAGAAACGTGTCCCGTGTGGCGATGTTCATTTCGGGACTGATTGGCATGGTGGAGGTTTTACCACAGCTGGAACGACAGCTTCATTTATGATGGAATCACCCAATGGTTACGATTCTCAGTCTTTTATGGATGATGCAGCAGCCGGTCAAGCCCGACCATGCGAAGGCGCATCTGGCGACCTGTTACGGGAAAGCAAACTGCCGGGCTTGTAAGACTTGTGAGCATTGTCTGCACTGCTCAGTAGGGCGGGGGACATGCGGCGTTTGCAAGGCACGCTCGAGGCCGGTGGGGCCGGGCAAGCCCGGGCGATAAGCTCCCTGTTCGCGATGTTGGAATGCAGGCAAGTGTAAAACCACCTGCATTCCATTCGCATTGATCGCGCTATCGACTAGTCGTCATCACCATCACGGCCGCGGCCCTTGCGCTTACCGCCGCCCGGCTTGTGATCATCGTCGTCGTCATCATGCTCGATGTGCTTGCCGCTCTTCTTCGACGTATCAAGCTTTGCCCGTAACGCTTTGACTTTCTCAAGACCGGCTTTCGCCGCTGCGTTTTTTCCATCGATATGGCCTGCTTTTGTGTAGCTTTGGCTTGCATTATCGATGCGTGTTGCCAGCGCCACGGATGTATCAGCCAGCTGAGCATTCCCAAGCTTGGTCAGCGTGGCTGCAAATGCGATGCGCAGCTTGGCATCGCGTGGGGCGCTCCGCGCAGCACCTTCCGCATCCTGAGCCTTCTTCATGAGGATCGCAATGCGTGGGGATTGCTTCGCAGTTGTCAGCGAATTCGGCTTTGAGCCAGCGCCGGGACCGACAGCAACGCCGGCTTTTTTGGCTTCAGCGGCATCCACGAAGCCTGCAAACGAAAGCTGATGCGATTTGTAGTAATCCCCACGGTAGTTACGCTTCGGGGCTTGAATGTGGCAATAGGTACAGGCCACGCCTTCCTTCTCGGCAAAGGGTGGTTTAGCCGATGCGGGCATCGATATCGCCGCTAGTACCGCTGCGAGTCCGCCATATAGTTTCAGTGTGTGTTTCATCATCCAATTCCGCTCCAATCCTAGTGTCACCTTAAACTACGTTGATTCCAGTGCTTAATGTTTCATAAGTATCAGTGAATTGAGATGTCATTTTATAGGGGGACAAACAAAAACCGGCCAGCTTCCTGAGGGGAAACCAGCCGGTTTTGCGGTGTTAGCCGAGGTTACAGATTAACCCTTGCCGCCCTTTTTGACCGGCTTAGCAGGAGCCTTTTTAGCTGGCTTTGCAGGAGCCTTCTTTACAGGCTTAGCAGGAGCAGCAGGCTTTGCTGGTTCTGCTGGTGCTTCAGGAGCGGTCCAGGACTTTGGCTTGCTGGATGCTTCAGGTCCAACCTCAACGCCAGCCTTCTTTGCTTCAGCGGCATCATCGAAGCCGGCAAAGCTGAAGTTGTTGTCGTGGTAGAAGTTACCGCGGTAGTTGCGCATCGGTGGTTGCGAATGGCAATACTTGCAGCTGACGCCTTCCTTTTCTGCGAATGGTGGCTTTGCCACTGCGGCGGTGCCAATCAAGCTAACGAGTGCTGTTGCCAGCAAGATGGTGCGATTTGACTTCATCAACCAATGTCCTCCAAAAACTAGTACGTATACGTACCACAGAATGTGATGTTCACACTTTGTGAAATGTTGCGGTTTCTTTTCTGTTTTCCAGATTCCGCATCCGCAGATGGAGATATTCGGTTTGTTGTGCGGTTGACGCGAGGGTGATTTGTGTGGGTTTCGCAAAAGTTGGTGATGGATGTTCACCCTTTGTGAAATGTTGCGGTTTCTTTTCTGTTTTCCAGATTCCGCATCCGCAGATGGAGATATTCGGCTTGCTGTGCGGTTGACGCGAGGGGGAATTCTGTGGGTTCCGCAAAAGTGAGTGATGTTCACACTTTGTGAAATGTTGCGGTTTCTTTTCTGTTTTCCAGATTCCGCGTCCGTAGATGGATACATTCGGTTTGCTGTGCGGTTGACACGAGGGTGATTTGTGTGGCTTCCGCAAACGTGAGTGATGTTCACACTTTGTGAAATGTTGCGGTTTCTTTTCTGTTTTCCAGATTCGTCGTCCGTTGGCGTTGATTTTCGGTTTGCTTAGTGAAGGGCGTGAGGGTGATTTGTGCCTTTTACTATGGATGAGCGTTTGCATACTCCGTTGCTTTTGGAATGAGGCGAGCTGCATCGTCATGAACGCGTGTCATTACCTGCGGAATCGGAATAACTGGCAGTAAAAAATTGTGCCCTTGAGCATATTCAATTTCGTGTGCGAAGGGCAATCCACTTAAGAACGTTCCTTGGAAAGATAGCGCTGCACTTAGTGCATCCAAGGAGGAAAGGCTGTAATGGAAAATCGTCTTAGGTTCTTCCTTGATTCCAAGGATGCGACTTGTCGCAAACCATTTGCCACGCTTGTCTCCCTCCGGAGTTAGCTCAGGCTTACCAATCTCGATTGTAATCGTCGTTTTGGTGCCGTCCGGCAAGGTTCTCGTCATATCGCGTCTACCGATTATTTCGTTCATCTTTAGCCTCGAAGCTTTCTAAAATGGTGGACTTTAAGTCCCGGTTCACTTACCAGAAACATTGCAACAGTAGATTGTTGTCAATCGCCGGGTCATGCTTTGCATGGTGTACCACGGGACCAATAGGACTACATTTAACAATACGGGACTAGCTGCATAACGTAGTTACCATGCCTATTTGATTGCCAAAACTTATGCTTGCCGGTCGACCTCACATCCCACTCTGATAGCATCCCCGTATGGAAACGCTACGCCGCGGGACCCCCGCCGGATGGAAGTTCAACCCTCTCGAGCTCGATAAGCTCTTCAATAACCCCGGGCTGCTTCTCTCCAAAACCCGGGACCGGGTCGGCGATCCGTTCACTGTCTGGAGCCCCGGCCAAAGCATCACCCTGACTGGCACAGCCGCCGGCGCACGCGCCATCTTCAGCGCAAATCCAAAGACCTTTAGCGCATTTGGAAACGATGTTCTTTCTCCGTTTCTTGGAGATGCATCCCTGATCGTCCTCTCCGGTGACCGTCACAAAGAAGAACGCCGCCTCCTGATGCCACCCCTCCACGGCGACCGGATGCGAATCTACGGAGCAATCATCCAGGATGCCGCACGCACACATCTAAGCCGAATCGCAAATGGAGCTGCCTTTTCAGCCCTTACGCTTGCGCAGGATGTCACATTGGACATCATCATCCGGGCCGTCTTTGGCGTTGATGATGCCCATCAAGTCGCTGAAGTGCGCGATGCGATTACTGCAAAACTCGAAGCATCCACGCCGTGGCTGATGTTCTTTCCGGCGCTGCGTCGCCCGATATTCGGAGCCGGTCCTTGGGACCACTTCCTGAAAGCAGATGCAAATGCTCGCCGGCTCTTACATAGAACGATTGAAGCAAAGCGCACATCAACAACCCGGGGAGCAGACATTCTCAGCCTTCTGTTAGATGCACGCCACGAAGATGGCTCCCCGATGCCCGATGATGACATCGTGGATGAGCTCATCACGCTGCTGTTCGCCGGCCACGAGACGACGGCGATTACCCTTGCATGGGCGATGTACTGGCTGCACGCAAAGCCAGAGCTGCTCGAGAGACTGAATGCTGAGCTGGCTGCCGCCGGAGCATCGGCATCCACGGATGAAATCGCAAAGCTGCCATGTCTTTCCGCATTTGTGGATGAAACTCTTCGGATTCACCCCATCGTGCCGCTTGTTCCACGCATCCTGGAACAGGATTTTGAGCTGGGTGGCTGGTTGCTGCCGGAGGGGAGTGCGATTGGCGTTTCGGTGATGCTTCTGCACCAAAACCCTGACATCTATCCAAATCCAACTGAATTCAACCCCGATCGCTTCCTTGGAAAGACATTTTCGCCATTCGAGTATGCGCCATTTGGTGGAGGAGCCAGACGCTGTATCGGTGCCGCATTCGCACTCTATGAAGCCAAGCTCGTGCTCGCCGAGTGGCTGCGCGCGGGAACGTACAGTCTGCTGGACACCGCGCGGCCGCTCCTCGAGCGAAGGAACATCACCCTCGCCCCGCGGGGTGGGGTTCCAATGAGAAGAGAGAGTTCGTCAATCTAGATTCTGCACGCCCGCCCGACGTGTCTTCGGCTTTCAACCCTAGGACGTTGTGATGTCGAGCCTACCTAGCGCCAGGTAAGCGTCACCGCCGAACCCGCTGGAATGTTTATCTGTGCTGCGCGCTTGCCATCGATGACCTGAATGCGCCGCTCTTTGTCGGAGCAGGTCACGAGCACACGGCCGCCATCCCGGTTCAGGAACACCGCGCTTGGGCTGCCATCGATTGCCGTACTTCCAACCACTTGCGCTCCCCGATGCACAAACGCACCGACATGTCCGAAAGCGTAAAACTCTTCGTTTTGGGTGACAACTCCCGTCTTGCGGTTGTAGGTCACGATGCCTCGGCAGTTGTCACAGCCACCATTTTGCGGACCCTGGTTTTCATCTAAGACAAGGTTCCACTTCAGGCTGGTCCGTGCACCGTACCGGAT
>CAIRTT010000244.1 GCA_903881535.1 uncultured Armatimonadota bacterium | reverse complement strand
GTCATCAGCTGGTCAACACCAGAGTCTGAAAACTCCGTGATGTACCGATCACCAGGCTTTCTTACTTTCTTTCCAGCAGCAATAAAGCTGTCCCAAGTCGTAAGACTTTCCAGCTTGAGTCCAAGCTTCGTAAAAGCCTCCCGGTTGTAAGCAAGCATCACCGGATGAACATCATGCGGCAGACCAAAAATCCTGCCCTTGTACGTGTAAGGAGTAAACCGTGCCCCGATGATACGTTTATCAAGGCCTTCAGACTTCAGCGTATCGGTGATGTCCCAGAAGCCCACATGTTCAACGGGTCCGCGAAAGAATGTTCCAGCGTTGCTGATCTCAATCTCGCAGACATCGGGGACATCGCCAGTCAATCCCGCCTGAAAGGCCGCTTGCAGGCGCTGTGGAAGTCCCGTTCCGCTGACCAGCTGGACATCGATGACTTTATCCGGATGCGCTTTTTGAAACTTGGGAAGTGCTTTTAGGTACGCATCGTAGTGGGTTGTAGAAAACGTCCAGAAGACGAGATCAGCCTTCTTTACAGCACGGTTTTGTGCTCCTAGCCAGATTCCACTCGCCAGCGAGAGCGCGAGCATTAGGGCTGGTGCAGGTCCAAAGGGAAATCTCATATTAGCTACCTGGTGCAAATCTACCCGAATTAAGTCTGCCATCCGGGTCAAAAGCACTGCGAATTCCAGCATTTAGTTTGATGGAACTGTCCGCCGCAGGAGGACCACACCATGCAGCTGACCTGAATTCGATTGGAGCTTCATCGATGAACCAGCTTGCTCCAAAAGATGCACTGCACTTAGCTACGGAATCGATTAACTCAGCAGCATTATCCGAAACAACAGGCCACGAGAGTCCAATGCGACCCGTTAGTGGAAGTATGGTAATCGTCCCACCTGACGCCAAAATGCTGTCACGGAGCTTTGCGACAATTTCAGCCGTCACCGATGGCAGCGTCTGAACCCGTAAAACCAAGTTACCCTCAATTGGATCAGGCAGGTATTCGCCTTCAAAAGCTTGTGCGGATACATCTGTACGGGCCGTGGTAGCCGCACCAAACGCTGCTGCTGTAACAGCCTCGGTTGCTCCATGGAAGGTAATGGTCCCGTAGTCGGTGGGTTCATCAGGTCTACACAGGATGACGGCCGATACCGGGTCCATTGCCGGTCTCATGTCAATCATCCAGCCAATCAGTAGCGATGCTGCTCCACTTGCAACGACACTGGCACGTGCCTCCGGCTTCGGCATCACCCGAAAGGTCAACTTAGTAAAAATGGCCAGCTGTCCATTAGATCCTGTAAGGAGTTTCGGCAGGTCATAGCCCGTTACATTTTTGACGACGCGCCCGCCACCATGGATAACGTTTCCAGCCGTGTCAATGGCTTCCAATCCGATGAGCAGGTCCCGAACGGTGCCATAACCAGTGCTCAGGTAGCCCGATGCAGCAGCTGCAACCATCCCCCCGATTGTGGTCACAACCGGATAGGAAGGGTCAATTGGCAGGTATTGGTTATGCTCTGCAAGGAGCACCTGCAGATCTATAAGGCGAGTCCCAGGTTTGACCGAGATCGTCATGTCATCGATGTCATGTTCGACCACGCCATTGAATGGCCTAAGATCAATTACGACCGGTGGGCTGGAGCAAGGCAAACCAGAGAGCTGTCCAGCTCCCCCGCCCCAAGGTACTACGGGATGATCCTCGGCCTGAACAAGCGCCATTTGAAGGCTTTCAACCGAATCCACTTGGATGACGCGCACAGGTGCATATCCCAGAGCATCTTCCACGTTTGACTGCGTCGGAACCAGTCCGTTCTCACGATTCATCAGGCGATAATCTTTTTTACTACTTCACCGTGCACATCGGTTAGACGATAGTCACGCCCGCCATAACGATAGACAAGACGCGTGTGGTCAATCCCAAGGAGGCTCAACATCGTTGCATGGAGGTCGTGGATGTGAACTTTATCCTCCTGCGCAAACCAGCCGTAGTCATCGGTGTTTCCGTAAGTAATCCCACCCTTGACACCGCCGCCAGCCATCCACATTGTGTAGCCATGCGGATTGTGGTCACGTCCATCCCCACCCTGCGCAGTTGGCGTCCGGCCGAACTCGCCGCCCCAGAGGACGAGGGTGTCTTCAAGCAAACCTCTGGATTTCAGGTCAGCCAAGAGGCCTGCGATCGGGAGGTCTACTTCGCGCGCATTCTTTTCGTGATCATTTTTCAAGTTGCCATGTTGGTCCCACTTATACGAATGCGTCACCTGAACGAAGCGAACTCCAGCTTCACAGAACCGCCTTGCCATGAGACATTGGCGTCCGAAGTTGTCCGTAGGCTCATTTCCGATACCGTACATATCGAGCGTCGCCTTGGACTCATTGGAAATGTCCATCAACTTTGGTGTCTCGGTCTGCATCCGGTAAGCGAGCTCAAAAGACTCAATACGTCCTTCAAGGTCAGGATCATGCCCAAAGTGGGCCAGCTGCTCTTTGTTCAGCCCCTGAAGCAGGTCAAGCTGCATCCGCTGAAGGTTGCCCTTCAGTTCAGGATTATCGATGTGACTGATTTTGGCATTCTTGGCACGAATCGATGCGTTACCAATCGGTGTGCCCTGGGCGTATGCCGGAAGAAAAGCACTGGACCAGTTTTGCACACCGCCATGCCCAAGCGTTGGACAAATGGTGATGAATCCCGGAAGGTTTTGATTTTCCGTGCCCAGCCCGTAGGTTAGCCAGCTGCCCATCGATGGCCGAACGAAGACATCGGAGCCGGTGTGCAGCTTGAGCAAGGCTCCGCCGTGCGCAGCATTTGACCCATGAATACTCTTGATGACACAAAGATCATCGGCCATTTTGCCAACATTTGGGAAGAGATCGGAGACTTCGATGCCGGACTTACCGTAGCGTTTGAATTCCCAGGGGCTCTTGAGGAGATTCCCAGTTTGTGCAAAGACGACACGCGGACGTGGCCCTGAGTATTGCTTTCCATGATCTCGAGTTAGGAGCGGCTTATGGTCGAAGGTGTCAACCTGACTTGGGCCGCCGTGCATAAAGACAAAGATAACGCGCTTTGCCTTTGCCTTGAAGTGCGGTGCTTTTGGTGCAAGTGGATTGATGTTCTTCGGTGGAGCAGCAACGGCATCCGCATGAAGAAGCCCTTGGAGTGCCAAGAGGCCAAAGCCGCTTGCCGACTTGTGGAGAAGCTCACGGCGCGATGTCACGGTTTCAAAACGATTACATGATGTTGACATGTGAGTCTCCTATTCCACGTACGCAAAGCTATTTGATGCAAGCAATGCCTGACAATACACATCCCAAATACGCCGACGCCGCTCAGCCGAATCCGGTACAGCCTCTTCCAGCATCATCTCGTATGCAATGAAGAAGCGTTTTGCTACAGCCTTTTCGGCATCGTTTTGCGGACGCCCAATGGCCTGATACGTAGCGGCATTGATACGGTCTTCTTCGGAAATACCAGGAAGCGCGAGCATCCTTTGGGCGAATTTCCTGCTGAAATCAATCACCATCGGACTGTTCATCACGTACAGCGCCTGCGGGGCAACAGTGGTCGGCGTCCGCGCAGCGTTGACCATAGATGGATCACCAAAGTCGAATGCCTGCAGGTAGTCATAGACCGCGTTACGGATCACCGGTAGATAAATACTACGGCGAGGGGCATCGTAGCGTGCACCGTTTCCGGACTGGTCATTCGTGACATAGTCGCGGTTATTGGTACCGAGGAAGGTACCACCGAGAGTTTTGTCGAGCTGACCAGAGACAGCCAGCATCGCATCCCGTAGTGGTTCCGCATCGAGGCGGCGGCGGTTGGCCCGCCATAGGAGCTGATTCGCAGGATCAACAATCATCGGGTCAGCAACGGGCTGCTTCTTACCATTTACAACAGTGACCGCACCAGACTTGACACTGTAAGCGACACTGCTCTGCGCGTAGGTGTCCGTAAGCATGAGTCGCTTGATGAAGCGCTTTACCGACCATTTGTCATCAACCGCAAATGTAACAGCAAGTGTGTCGAGCAGCTTTGGATTGGATGGTTTTTCACCGCGGATTCCCCAGTTGTCAGGGGTACTCACGAGGCCAAGGCCAAACAGGTGACGGAAGACACGGTCCACCATGACGCGGCTGGTCAGCGGATGCGACGACTTTGTCATCCACATCGCGAGAGACAACCGTCCACTCTTCTCAGGATCCGGCACGGGTATGAAGTCTCCGCCACAAAGCGCAGCAGGGAACCCACGCGGTGCGACTTCACCAAGAGATTGAGTATCTCCGCGCACGTGAATCTTCACATCCTCGGGCTTCGCGTCTTCAACCGCCATCACAAAGACCGGTACAGGCTTCTTTGCAGCCGCATCGGCCAGCTCCTTGTCAGCCTTTTCAGCAATCGTCTGGAGAGCTGCAATATCAGATGTGCCGGCAGGTAAGACCAAATATCGAAAGAAGTGTGGGATCGCTCCACCGCGTGTAATAAGGAGGACGTTTTCGCCAGCATTCAGCTTGACGGTGCCGAGGACATCCCATGCCTTACGGTCATCCCGGAAGCCACCGGTATCACGCCCAGCGACGCCTGAGAGCTGCTTTGCTCCATTGACAAAAATGTCAACAGAGCGATTTTCATTGCTTGCATACTCGGATGCAAATTTGTAATCGCCTGCAGCCGGGACAGTGAGCTTATATTCGATGTTAGCCGGGGAGCCTTCAGAGTTGATGGACCCGGGGCCGTACGCATCCTTGGCTACGTTTCCCTTACTAAAAGATGTCGCAGCAATGGAAGCGCCTCCGCTTGCCGTGAGCGCCTGCGTTACTGACGCCCTGGCTTTTTCAGCCTTGATGCGCAGAGGGGCAAGGATATCGGATTCGTACTTGGTTGCTGATACCTTGGCATCCCCAGTCTCTACAGCCCGCTCATTCCACGCACTGACGAAGCCGAGGTTTTCCATGGTCTTTGTCGACTTGAAGATACCGGCAAGTGCATAGTATTCCTTCGTCGATATAGGATCGAACTTGTGGTCATGGCAGCGTGCACAAGCAATCGTCACGCCCATCACGGATTTGGAGACAACCTCGATCTGTTCATCCACGATGTCCATCACAAGCTTGGGCTTGTCCTGCTCTGCAAGGACTTTGGGCCCGAGAGAGAGGTAACCGGTTGCGGTCAGCATGTCTGCCCGCTCTGTATCGGTCTTTGGCGCTAGCAAGTCACCCGCTACTTGATATTGGACAAAGCGGTCGTATGGAAGGTCTTGATTCAGCGCCTTCACAACCCAGTCGCGGTAACGGAACGCGTTACCGTGCGCAAGGTTTTCATCGAGGCCATTCGAATCCGCATAGCGAGCCACATCGAGCCAGTGACGGCCCCAGCGTTCGCCAAATGCTGGACTGGCAAGCAATGTATCAACGACCTTACTAAAGGCATCTGAAGACTTGTCAGCAACGAATGCTTCGACATCTGCAGGTGCAGGTGGAAGGCCAGTAATGTCGAAGTATGCCCGCCGAATCAGCGTTCGTTTATCCGTCCGCGGAGCGGGCTTTAGACCGCTGTCAATGACCGGTGCACGGAGAAAGGCATCTATATTCGTAGCTGCACCGGCGACTTTTGGAGCCACGAAGCGCTTCGCTGGGATGAATGCCCAGTGGGTTGATGTCGAGCTGATGGCAGCAAGCGAAGCGGGCCAGTGTGCGCCGGATGCTACCCAACCGGTTAAGGCTGCAATCTCTGAAGCAGGCAGTTTGCCGGATGGAGGCATTTTATGCTTGCCTTCATACCGAATGGCTTGCACCAGTGGACTTGCGACTGCATCACCCGGAAACACGGCTTTCACTGCACCAGCCGCCGTATCAAGACGAAGTCCGCCCAGGGTTGTTTTTGCATTATGGCAAGGCACGCAGTGCTTGTGCAGGAGGGGTCGGATTCGTTTCTCGAAATCCAATTCCTCGGGACTACCGACCTTTGCCGATGGCAGCTTTGCCTGCGGCGTAACTTGCCCGGCAACAACGGTCGATGCCACAGCGAAAATCCCCAAAAT
>CAIRTT010000243.1 GCA_903881535.1 uncultured Armatimonadota bacterium | reverse complement strand
GGCGAGCTACTTTATGTCGCTGGTGTTTTGAAATCGGCCGATGCCTATGGAAGGCTGTCGGATGCAGAAAAAGTTATCGTGCTTCGTAAGGAACTCTCCAACCCGCGGCCACTTGTAGGTGCCCACGTGACGCTTTCGGAAAAGACACAGGAAGTCCTCGATGTCTATAAAATCGTTCGGCGTGCGCATCGTGAGCTGTCGAAGAAGACGATTCGCTGCTCGATTGTCTCCATGACGCATGGTGTCAGCGACATCTTGGAGCCACTGGTGCTTGCGAAGGAATGCGGCGTCGATGAAGACCTCGATATTGTGCCGTTATTTGAAACAATCGATGACTTGCAACGCTCATCTGTGCTGTTGGATGAGCTGTTTGCGGTCGAAGAATACCGCCGTCATCTTGATGTGATGGGCAACTTCCAGGAGATCATGCTTGGGTATTCGGACTCAAGTAAAGATGGCGGATTTGTCGCCGCGAACTGGGCCCTGCAGGATACACAAGCGCGTCTCGCAGATACGTGTCGCAAGCATGGCGTCGGAATGCGTCTATTCCACGGGCGAGGCGGAACGGTAGGTCGCGGTGGTGGACGCGCAAACAAGGCGATTGCCAGCCAGCCTAAGGGGTCGTTTGCCGGCAGAATTAGGTTTACAGAGCAGGGCGAGGTTGTTAGCTTCCGCTATGGGCTTGCCCCGATTGCACACCGTCACCTTGAGCAGATTGTGTCAGCGTGTCTAACGGCGATGGTCCCGCAGTTTCAGGTGGATGAAACACAAAAGTGGAAGGACTTGATGGGCCTCCTGGCTGACGAAAGTCGGCGTGTTTATCGCGCAATGGTCCATGAGGACCCGGAATTTTGGTCGTTTTTTACACAAGCGACGCCAATTGCGCACATTTCGAAACTTCCGATTGCGAGCCGGCCTGTGTCACGCTCTGGCGCACAGATTGGAACAGTAGATGACCTCCGGGCGATTCCCTGGGTCTTTGCGTGGATTCAAGCACGGTACACGGTTCCTGGCTGGTTTGGCTTTGGAGCTGCTATCGAGGCACTTGTGGATGCCAATCCTGCTGCCCTGGGTGAGTTTCAGCAAATGTACAAGCAGTACCTATTCTTCAAGGCTGTGGTTGACAATGCGCAGCTTGAGCTGACGCGTGCTCAGCTCGATACAGCAGCGCAGTATGCCGCGCGCTGTGTGCCGACATCGCTAGGACAAGCGTTTCATGCGAGGATTTCCGGTGAACATGCGCGTACGGTGGCTTGGCTCCAAAAAATCACGGGTCAGGATCACGACTTAATGGTCCATGCTCCCGTGGTTCGTGCAACGGTGGCTTTGCGAAATCCACTTGTACGTCCTCTGTCTTTGCTGCAGGTTCACCTTATGAATGAAGCGGCCAATAACCCGGATGACTTGGATGTCCGTGAGGCCTTGCTGCTGTCAATCACGGGAATCGCAGCGGCGATGCAGAGCACTGGTTAGGAACTCAGCGGTTTGGATGCGCGACTGAGATGCCATCCACGAGTGCTGGCTGGAGGAAAACCTGCTCCATGCTGGCGGGTTTGCCTCCAATGATTTTGAGGAGCTGGCGTGCAGCTTCGAGTGCGGTTGCCTGTTGCTGCGTTGTAATCTTTGTGATGCTCGGCAAGACTTGATGCATGTATTTGGCATTGAGGCTACACATGAGGGAAACATCCAACGGAACACGCAAGCCCAGCTCAGCGAATGCCCGTAGAAACGCCGATGCTGCCATTTCATCCGCTGCGTAGACCGCTGTGGGCGGATTGGGTTCTGTCCACCTCTGCAACGCATAACTGAAAACCTGACTTTCGAGGTAAATGCTGTCTTCGTATTCTGCGACGGATGCGATTCCGTGAGCCGTAATTGCCTCTGAATATCCTATGTAGCGGCCATTGCCAGCCATCATGTTCCGGCCAATGTTGTGAAACAGAATGCGGCTGTGACCATGGCTTACCAGATGGTCGATTGCCATCCGGCCAAGAGCGACATTATCCAATCCAATCGCCGGCATCCCGTAGGTTGGTGCAGTCCCTCGGATGACATAAGGCAATCCGTAGCGTGAAAGCAATGCTGGACGTTCATCACTTACCATCATGTCGGTAAGGATGACACCATCCGTTTGACGGGATCTCGCCAGTTTTTCGACACTGGCCAGCTGGGAAGTCGGCTCTGACTGAGACAAAATGAGATTCATCCCGTGTCCCCGAAACACGGATGTCACTGCCGTGATGATCTCCTGATAGTGTGGAGGAAGGCCATCACCGCTATCAATCAGCATCGTCAACGCGACTAAATCCGTTGTCCCACGGGCAAGATTTTGTGCTCCCGGATGCGGGGAATAGCCAAGCTCTCGTGCTACTGCGCGGATTTGTGCCTGACGTTCGATGGATACACATCGCCCCGGACGTACGCGGTTGTTCAGCACGCGGCTGACTTCCGAGCGGCTGATTCCGACCCTCTGGGCGATGTCTTCTAAACGCGGGGCCCGTGGGTTATCTGTTTCCATATCAACGCAAAGTTATATCAAGTGACGCATTCATTAACAATCTAAACCTGACCTAAGAAATTATTTGTTTACAAATGTTAATTCTTATATGCAAAAAGGTGTTGCCTGAAGTGGGGCTAGCAATCCTAGGCTGAACGTCGTTCAGCTCTGATAACCGATTTCCATGGGGTAAGGTAT
>CAIRTT010000242.1 GCA_903881535.1 uncultured Armatimonadota bacterium | reverse complement strand
GTCAAACTCATGGTTGCGTAGAGCTGCCTGCATGGCGACGTCGGGGACGTCGGGGAGATCATAGCCAGGGACGGAGGGTTCGCTGGAAAGTGTCTCGTGTCCTGGCGTGTCCTCAGCACCAGTTTTCGTCTGCTTCGTTGGACTGTGGGAGGTGATCTTGATCAGCTGATTAGACCACCCACAGTCTGCCCTGGCCCTGCAGCTTTGCTTGACTGGTGTTGGTGCCTCAGACAATTTCATTTCCTCCAACGCCACCAGGTCACGCCCATACTGCCAGATCAGCACCCCCCTGATAGTCAGGTATGCAGACCTGTTCTGGTGTGCAGTCATGCCAGAATACCTTCTGCCCCCACCCCCAAGCGATTTGCGAAAGTGCACCTTGCCTATCTGATGCCTTCGCTCGGCCCCCGAGTTCTCCAGCATCCCAATGGTCAGATTCAGCGGCAAGAGATGCTCCATAAAGTCTCCTCCGTGCATAGTTATGGTGTGCAGATACAGAGCACCACAGCGATGCTTGGGCATGAGCATACACCAGCGGGCTCCAAGATCGCGACAGTTCTTGCCGAAGTCAACCAAGTCTTTCCTCTCTGGGTCCCTGCATCGCATCTGGTCCATAACTGTGAGGAACACCTTCCACAGGCAGAGGTACTGCCGCTTGTACTCTTTCTGCTGATTTGCACTGAGCCCCCTCCACTCTGTCGAAGGATCAGACCGAGTATTCTTGCCAGATTCCTGAGGTCTCTTCCTTGAGACTCTGCTCTTTGCGTCAGAAGCAGGCGCTGCATGCTGCTTGTCGTCATCAGGCCACACCTGCTGCAACACTTTCTCCACTGCTGAATAGTTGAATAGGTGGCACTCGAAGGCCTTGAATGAAACAGGTTTCCACACTTTGCCTGACCCCTGATCCGACTGCACCTCAGCAAACATGTTGTCCAGGCCCAGATGCTGCTTAAAGGCTGCATTGAGAGCAGGAACTCTGTTGCTGGCTATCGCCCGTGCAAACATTGGCTTCACAAGTGCCTCTGTCAGGCGCATGTGCGCATGGAGCGAGCAGAAGCAAAACCTGTGCTGATCCAGGTCGAGAACTCCTGCCATGAAATGAGACGGTCGGTCGACCTTGAACGTTGAGACCACCCTGATGACAGAGCCTGCAGCCACCAATGTTTCCGCGCTTGCAGCTCGATCGCCCCTCAGCTTGGTCTCATTTGACCCGATCTCCGCATCCAAATCGGTCTCTCCCTTTTTCCTGCCTGAATCCTCCGGGCTTTCCGCGACCTTGGCTGGTTGTGGCTGGGAGACAGGCAGTGCTTGGCTTGGGGGAGCTGCCCTCCTCCTTTTTGGGGCACGGCCTCCTCCTCCTCCGAAAGCATTGTCGTGCCGCATTGATGCATCAGCAGCCACGCGTGCAGGAGCAGGTGCCATGCTCGTTGCTGGCGCAGCGCCCGAGGCTGGGACCGGCGGATCATTGACGGCAGCCGGGTTGCGCCCCCTAGGAAGCGGCAACGTGGTGAATGAAAGGACTCTCTCCGTGAGCTCCTCCTCAGGAAACATGCCAGCAGGGTCCTTCCCCGTGTTGAGGGCCAGGAAGAGGTCAGTGCTCATGCCGTGCTCCTCTGCTAGCTCCCGCACGGTGGAATGCTTTGCGACTCGGACCAGGCTCAGGGGCTTGTGCCGCTCCGACATGTGGCAGGTGCAGTGCGTGCAAAAGTGCTTGTTGCTGTCCCGCGTGCCCCCGTGCCCGAACAGGCCGATGTGTGCCGCCATGTCCGCGGGCAGGACCCAATCCAATCCGACGTCCCGGTCGCCGCTTTTCAGGGGCGCCTTCACTCCATTCTCCCCAACCTGGTTCAAGAAGGTGTCGTGCTCCGCCGAGTAACGCAGGCCGTGCACCCGCAGGTCCTCAATCTCCGTGAGAATCCGCATCATGTTCCTCTGCACCATCTCCTTGCTGTCCTTGCCCGTGTACACAATGATGGTGCAGATCCGCAGCGCCGACTGGCAGTAGAGCATCCCATCCGGCCCGCGAGGGATGATGAGAAGCATCCCCTCAGTCTGACACATCTTCTTGCTGATGTTGCGCGAGTCCCAGGTGAACTTGCAGGTCCAGCGGCACTGCCACTTGTCTGGGTAAGGGCCGGGCAAACCATCGGTGGGCGGGACGCACTCCGCCCCCTGCACCCACACCTCCTCCTTCTTGGCAGCG
>CAIRTT010000241.1 GCA_903881535.1 uncultured Armatimonadota bacterium | reverse complement strand
TCAATACCGGAAAGGTTCAACATCGCCAGCGGATGCGCAGCATCGCAGATGAATCTGGAGACCGTACTGGCTTTGCCGGGCGTCGCTATCGCACGGAAACCATCGAGAGCGCGTCCTACGATGACAGCTTTGGTGATGACTTTATTGCCTACTTACGTGAGCGCATTGAGCTGATGCGGGATCTATTGGCACCCAATGGCAGCTTTTTCCTGCATTTGGATTACCGCGAGGTTCATTATGCCAAGGTGATGTGTGATGAGGTTTTTGGGCGGAGCTGCTTTCAAAACGAAATCATTTGGTCGTACGACTACGGTGGGCGGCCAACACGAAAATGGGCACCAAAGCATGACAATATCCTCTGGTATTCACGCGACCCAGAAAACTACACCATTGATTTGAATGCAAGTGACCGTATCCCGTACATGGCCCCTAACCTCGTAGGTGCGGAAAAAGCCGCACGGGGGAAAATTCCCACGGATGTCTGGTGGAATACCATCGTCAGCCCGACAGGCAAAGAGAAGACAGGCTACCCTACGCAAAAACCGCGTACGATTATCGACCGAATCGTAACGGTTCACACTGCGCCTGGCGCGCTATGCGCCGACTTTTTCGCAGGGAGCGGGACGCTTGGCGCGAGCTGTCTTGCCCACGGCCGGGATGCTATTTTGGTGGATGCGAATCTCGAAGCCATTCAAATCATGCGGCAGCGCTTCGCAACAGAAGGCGAGAACGTGACATTTACTGCTTCAAGCTTGTGCTAGCACCTGAATGGGGTTTGGAGGGATGTGTGAATAATCCGATGTCGCGATTGCAACCGATCGAACATTTGGTGCATGGTATCCATCCGGGCGTTATTATTTAGCTATGACTCCGTTTCATTCTGTCACATCGATCGCCGCTCCACTCGACCGCGTCAATGTGGACACCGACCAGATTATTCCCAAGCAGTTCTTAAAGCGTATCGAGCGTACTGGCTTTGGTCAGTATCTCTTCTTCGACTGGCGCTACCTAGAAGATGGCACCACACCGAATCCTGACTTTGAGCTGAATGCGCCTAGCTTGGCCGGTGCTGAGATTCTGGTGGCGAACAAGAACTTTGGATGTGGATCCAGCCGTGAGCATGCCCCATGGTCATTGCTCGACTATGGCTTCCGCGCGTTGATTGCTCCGAGCTATGCCGACATCTTCAACAACAACTGCTATAAAAATGGAATCCTGCCTGTCATCCTGACTGAGGATGAAGTTGAGACCCTTCTCGCAATTCTGAAGGCAACCCCAGGCTCGCAGGTATCCGTTGACTTGGAAACGCAATCGGTAACCGGCCCGGATGGCTTTACTGCGGCGTTTGATGTCGATCCATTCCGTAAGCACTGCCTCTGGAATGGCTTGGATGACATCGGGTTGTCGTTACAACACGCTGAGAAAATCGATACTTACGAGCTAGCCCACGGAAAGTAGGGTTTCTTACTACTATTGATGAGAAATTTTGACAGGTGGCTGTGCATCCGAAAGGAGGCGCGGCCACTTTATAGTCTAAACCGCCAATAGGCTTTCACAGCTGTATACAGACAAACCAGTTACGATACATGCCCAACACACAGTAATACAGATATCCATCAAACTCTAAATCGAAGAGGCGGCAGAGCATTCAGGAGAAAGCCTCCCGGACACCCCACCGCCTATAACTCTAAACTCTATCTACCTACCGTAACAGGCTTAGTCTTCGACAGCTGTACCCAATGTCAACACTTCATCTGCCTTGCCGGAGTTACGGATTTCCGAATCGATGGCATCCATGATCTCAGGATGCTCCTGCAGATACTTTCGGACATTCTCACGGCCTTGTCCCAGACGGTCAC
>CAIRTT010000240.1 GCA_903881535.1 uncultured Armatimonadota bacterium | reverse complement strand
GAGTTGGATGCAAGAAAGATAAACCCGTACTGACCTCCGTTTGGGATTAGGCGTTTCGTTTCGATGCAAGTCCACTGGAAAGCCGGTGGGCTTTTTGCAATTGTCTTCGAGATAAGCGCTTCGCGGCAAGCCATTGAGATTGATGCAAGAAAGATAAACCCGTACTGACCTCCGTTTGGGATTAGGCGTTTCGTTTCGATGCAAGTCCACTGGAAAGCCGGTGGGCTTTTTGCATTTGTCTTCGAGATAAGCGCTACGCGGAAAGCCATTGAGTTGGATGCAAGAAAGATAAACCTTTAGTCACAGAGACTTAGGGGGAAACTGGCGGGCTCTTTGTATGTCTTTCGTGGATGTGCGTCGCGCTCCATGCTGTCTCTATTAGATGAAGCAAATCTCAGCCCGCAGTCATGTTGGTTTGTCTCTAGGCGTTTCGTATCTGCTTCCACTGACTTCTACACATCACGTTCAGGCTAGCATGGGTGTCCCCTAAAGACCACTATGCATATGTTACGTAATCCTAAGATGTAATTATCAACTAACAAACCTTTCGGGCATCCAAATACGATTTCCACCCTGTAAAATGCAAGTTCCTCAGTGGTGAGGATGCTGTTAACTATGGAAACCAACGCTGTGCAATCTGTCCCGAAAATCATGGTGGTCGAAGATGACCCTCATGTCCTTCGCCAAATCGCATTCGCATTGGAGCATGAAGGGTACACAGTCACAACGGCGACAGCCGGTGATGATGCCCTTCGCCAGCTGATGTTGGATCGGCCAGACTTGCTTGTCACCGATGTCATGATGCCTGGCCTCGATGGCTACGACCTTGTCGATCAGCTCCGCCGCGATGAAAAGCTCTGCGACCTTCCAGTGATCATGGTCACCGCTCGCACCGCCGATGAAGATATCTCTAAGGGATTTTCCAGCGGAACCGATATTTACATCGAAAAACCATTCAAGCCATCCGAGCTGGTTGCCTTTGTAAAACGCTTTGTTGGACCCGCTAAGCCGGATGCACATCCATAGGCGTTGCAAGCGAAAGCGGTATACTTTTTCAGCAGCGTTACGCTGACGCAATGATGCGTTGCACCACAGGGTGCGACGCTTTTTTCATTTGAGGGCATCGCATAATGGGACGCATTTTTAACTTCTCCGCCGGACCAGCCATTCTCCCGGAACCTGTACTAGCACAGGCATCCGATGCGGTTCGCGAATTCGAAGGCAGCGGGATGTCCCTTCTTGAAATGAGCCACCGGGACAAACGCTACGATGCAATCCATGAACAGGTACGCGCAGGTGTTGTCGAAACGCTTGGCCTCTCAACAAGCGAGTACGATTGTCTCTTTATGGGCGGTGGGGCATCTACGCAGTTTTCCCTGGTCCCGATGAACATCCTGACGCCCGGACACTCCGGAGCCTATGTGGATGGTGGTGAGTGGGGAGCAAAGGCGATTGAAACGGCACGCTTCCACGGGGATGTCGATGTTATCGGGTCATCCAAGGCAGACAACCATAGCCGCCTCCCGGTCATCGGCGATGTTCCATCCCGTGCTGGCTATGTCCATCTAACGACCAACAACACCATCGAAGGCACACAAATGTCTGCTGTTCCATCGTTTGATGTACCACTTGTCGGTGACATGTCATCCGATATCTTCGGCCGTGTACGCGAACATGCACACTTTGACCTGATGTACGCGGGCGCACAAAAGAACGCAGGGCCTGCCGGCGTTACGCTTGTCGTCATCCGCAAAAGTCTCCTCGCGCAGTGCAATACACTGGCCCCGATGTTCTCCTACAAAGTTCTGGCAGACAAGCACTCGGTCTACAACACCCCGCCGGTCTTCCCGATTTATGTCGTTGGACTCGTCCTCGAATGGATTGCCGCAGAAGGTGGTATGGCCGCCGTTGCCACACGCAATGAACGAAAGGCTGCGCTTATCTACAATGCCATCGATAACGCCGCGCCCATCTTCTCCGCAGCCGTACCCGACACTGCCGATCGCTCCCTTATGAACATCACGTTCCGACTTGCATCCAAAGAGCTGGAAGCCGAATTTCTTGCCGAAGCGAAGGCAAATGACATGGATGGCCTCCCGGGCCACCGCAATGTAGGCGGTTGTCGTGCTAGTATTTACAATGCATTCCCCGAAGCGGGATGCAAGGCGTTGGCGGATCTAATCTCCGACTTCGCGGTCAGGAAGGGTTAGTCATGAGCGGGCATGTGCATATCTTTGACACGACGTTACGGGATGGCGAGCAGTCTCCCGGAGCGGCGCTGCATATAGATGAAAAACTTGAAATCGCCCGCCAGCTCGAGCGCCTAGGCGTCGACATCATCGAAGCAGGCTTTCCGATCTCATCCCCCGGCGACTTCGAAGCCGTCCGGCGCATCGCGGCAATTGTTGACCGAGCAACCGTCTGTGGTCTAACACGCGCTGTGCAAAAAGACATCGATGTCGCATGGGATGCCCTCAAAGGTGCAAAACGCCCGCGCATCCACACCGGTCTCGGAGTCAGCGATAATCATCTCCAGCACAAGCTGCGCAAGACACGCGATGAAGCCCTTGAAATAGGGACCGCTGCTGTTCGGTACGCAAAGTCTCTTGGCTGCCAGGACATCGAATATTTCACCGAAGATGCCGGCCGGGCTGATCCGGATTACCTCTGCCGCGTCGTCGAGGGAGTTATCAAGGCTGGTGCCACCGTCATTAATGTGCCCGATACCACCGGCTATATGACCCCCGATGAGTACGGCGGGCTGTTTACGATGTTGTTGAACCGTGTGCCAGGTGCTGAGAATGTAGTCTTTTCTGCCCACTGTCATAATGACCTTGGCCTTGCGACGGCAAATGCTCTGGCTGCCGTCAGTGCAGGAGCACGCCAGGTCGAGTGCACCATTAATGGCATCGGTGAGCGAGCGGGCAACACTAGCCTTGAAGAAGTCGTGATGGCTCTCAAGGTCCGTGGGACCCAGTTCGGCGGCGCGTACACCAACATCCATACGACCGAAATCTTCAAAACCAGCCGTCTCGTCTCTAACCGTACTGGTGTGTTGGTTCAGCCCAATAAGGCCATCGTAGGAGCAAACGCCTTCGCCCATTCAAGCGGTATTCACCAGGATGGTGTGCTCAAAGAACGCTCCACGTACGAAATCATCGACCCTGCAGATGTCGGCATCTCCGAAAGCAAAATCATTCTTTCGCCGCGCTCCGGACGCCACGCACTTAAGCACAGGCTTGAGGTGCTCGGGCATACCTTTGAAGCGGATGAGGCATTCGAAAAGGTCTACCAGCGCTTCCTACTGGTCGCCGATCAGAAGAAACTTGTCTACGATGAAGACCTTGAAGCGATTGCATCCGATGAAGTCCAGATTATCGGCCGCGCTTACGAGCTGAGTCAGCTGCAGGTGATGTGTGGTGACCAGTCCATCCCAACCGCGACTGTTAGTCTACGCCATGCAAATGGTGGCATTTTGACCGATTCTCACCATGGAAATGGTCCTGTTGATGCGGTCTACCGCGCGGTCAACCGTATCGTAAATGTGCCAAATGAGCTGATTGAAATCAGCCTCCAGAGCGTTACCGAAGGCACGGATGCACTGGCAAACGTGACGATTCGTGTGCGCAGTGGAGATGACATTTACTCTGGGCACGCAGCCCACACGGACATCATCGTGGCGAGCACCAAGGCCTATGTCAATGCGCTGAATAAGCTGATTATGGACAAGCAGGGTGTGAGTGGGCGTAAAGAGTCTGCCGACCTGGATGGCAGCGTTTAGGGTATAAACGACATATGGACCCAATGCCAAGCCCGCAGGAGGCAACTGAGCACCTTCGTCTCATCCGTCAGACGATCGAGCGAAGCCAGCAGCACTCGACGCTATCGGGCATTTCGGGTATCGCCGCTGGGGTAATCGTGCTGATTGCCGCTGTTGTTGCCGAAGGTGTGATTGGTGATCCCAGTCAACCAGGCCGGCAAGGGGCATTTGTCGGGCTGTGGTTTACGACATTGGTGGCCGCGGGTGTGGTGGATTTTGTCATCACCAAAATCAGGGCGATGCGCGTTGGGAAGTCACCGTTGTCAGGTCTCGGACGCAGCTGGCTGCGTGCCGTGGCACCAGGGCTCCTCTGTGGTCTGATCGTCTCACTCATGTACTACCACCAACCGGAACGCTTCGGGGATGCGATTTACGGTCTGTGGATGCTCAGCTATGCGATGTCTCTCCTCGCCATCGGCCATCTTTCCGCACCGGCGGTCAGCGTCCTTGGGTGGAGCTTTCTCGCGGCTGCTGCTTGGACATTGCTTGGACCCCACGGCGTTCCCGTCGGACCACGCGGATTACTCGCGGTTACGTTTGGTGGTTTCCATATTGTGTATGGAATCGCACGTGGAATCCGGGATGGATGGTAAGTAAGGCGATGGCGATGGACCAGGCTCTGCCCGCACATCCACGCAAGGAGAAAACACCGCGTGTGTCCGCTGCTGCCGAACACGCCGATGGCATGACACGCCCGCTTGATCTCCTGGATGATGTCATCCACCAGAAAGTGCGACTTGGCATTATGTCGTGTCTCTTGGCGACATCTGAGGCGGAATTTGCCTTCCTCAAGTCGGCCTTAATGGTCTCCGATGGCAACCTAAGCACTCACCTGTCTGTGCTTGAAGATGCTGGATATGTCGCATCTTCGAAAGCCCAAGCCGTCAAGCGGCAAGGAAAGTCGCGCTATGCGCTTACATCCTCCGGGCGCTTGGCCTTCGCAGCCTATGTCGCCGCGCTGGAGTCTTTGGTACGCCCTGAGTAACACCAAATGGTAGCGACGAAGACACGCCTTGTTTGCTTGATACTCGCGGGTCACAGCGGAGTCGACCCCGGGACAAGTGCTGGTGGCTACACCGAAGCCGAGTTTACGTATGCTTTGGCACTTGATCTCTTTCGTGCCATCGAACGTCACCAGCCGCACATCGAGCCTGTCTTGCTGACGACCGCCGGGCATTCCGGACCAACATCCCGGCTTGGTGTGCAGAAAAAGCACTGCAAAACCCATCGCTTTCTTGAAATGCCAGCAGCTGCGGACAATATTCAGCGCATCGATCAAAAACTGGATGGTCTTCGCGTCATCAAAGCTTTGTATCGACAAACGCACCGGGCTGACTGCGTGCTGATTGAGCTCCACGCGGATGCGCGCAAGGGCCCGGATGGCCTGCATGTCCTCTACGGTGCGCAGCAAAGTGAAGCGCTGTCAAAGGGCATTACTGGATCAAATAGCAAAGTGATATTTCGGGATGACCTCCGTTTGCTACGCCTCTCACCGGTGCCAACCGTGATCATCGAAGCATTCAACATGTCTTCGCCCAAAGCACTGAAGCTGTTTTTGCGGAAATCGCATCGGGTGGCATTTGCGAAGCAGGTTGCCCATCGTCTCTGCGACTTCGCCACGCATTAACTGGAGAGGTTGTAAACGGCTATAAACTGGTCGACACTGCGTACTGGGGTTATACTTCCGGCCAAGACATTGTCGTCAAAGGGAGTCGTCATGCAGCCATTCAACGCGGTCCATACGCCTATCATCGATACGCATCTCCACTTGTGGGATATGAAGCAGTTCCGTCCACCGTGGCTAAATGAGCCGGCAGAGGTGAAGATTCGCAAGCCGTGTACATTGCGTGAGTATCAAAATGAGACCAAAGGCCTCAATATTGTTCACGCCGTCTACATGGAAATTGACATTAATGCTGAAAAGCAAGTCGAAGAAGCCGACTGGATTTCTGCCGTTTGTCATTCAGGTAAGACCAAGGTTGTAAAGGCTGTGGTTTCTGGCCGGCCGGCGGACCCAACGTTTCGTGCATATGCGATGCGCTACAAGAACGATGCTGCAATCACCGGTTTTCGCCAAGTCCTGCAAGTCCCGGATGCAAAGCCTGGGCTCTGTCTGACGAAGACCTTTGTGGACAATGTCCGCTACCTGGGAAGCATCGGTAAGACGTTTGACTTCTGTATCCGTCCGGGTGAGCTAAAGGATGCGATGAAACTGGCACGTCTCTGCCCTGAGACGCGATTTGTGTTGGATCACTGCGGGAATGCGTCTGCACGCAATACAAACCAGACTGTCTGGGAGCAGAACATCCGGGAGTTTGCGCAGATCCCAAATGTTGTCTGCAAGATTTCCGGCATCATCAAGACGGTAAAACCTGAGTGGGACACAGAGCAAGAGCTATTTCATATTGTCCGGCACGTGTATGAATGCTTTGGTCCTGACAGGGTGATGTTTGGTGGGGACTGGCCGGTGTGTAATAAGACGAAGAGCTTGCAGGACTGGGTGGCAACACTTGACAGAATCCTTGTGGACAAGTCTCCTGCAGAATTGGCCAAGTTCTACCTTGGCAATGCATCATGTTTTTATGGCATTCCAATGCCAAAATCTGTTGGTTAGACGTTAGCCTACGGCATCAAATGCGGCTTTTAGGATGTCGGCAAGTCCATGCGGGATGTCATCCAGTGTCGAGAATTTCACCTTGTACTGGCACATCCCGCCTGGAGGCTGTGGATGCCAACTGCTCGCATAGTCCATCGAGTGGTTTCCCTTAGGACTTAACATTATTTAGCTTGGCCAAGTATGCTTTGTCTATATCGGACATGGCTGTATTCCATCATTTCAGGAGCGCGCTGTCAGAGGGTTGCGATGTAATCCACATCGTTCCATATACTGCCTGAATCTTAACCTCAAACGCACCTTGAGCCGGTGCCAAGGTGCGTTTCCAAAGGGAGACAAACGCTGCTGTTGGGAAGACTCCCAACGTTGCAGTGGATGTATGTTAAGAGCAAACATAACGCTTACGTACTGTGTGAAATACTAGTTGGCGCAATAACTCTTCAAATTGGCACACTAAATGCTGGTAAACCGCGCGTATTTACTGGGACCCGGTTTCGCACTCCAAAGACACGTGTGCATCAGGATGTATCCGCCGGGCATCTATGTAGTTGATTGATGCCAGATCATCCGGCCATTCGCTCAACAGTACGCCACTGCCACCGGTGCTGTGAATGTACTTTCCCGGCGAGTGGTGCATCCCGACATGGGTTACCTTCTCAGGCGTTCCAAAGAAGACGAGGTCACCGGGTTCAAGGTCATCGAATGTGATGTGTTCAAAGCGGCTGTCATCGCGCTGCAGGTGAGCATCCCGGAGGAGCATCACCCCGCACAGGCGGTACATCAGCTGCGTCAGTCCCGAGCAATCAATCCCGTAGGCGCTGCTGCCACCCCAGAGGTATGGTGTGCCGAAGAGGCTCATCGCACGGTGTGGGGCAAGCGTGTAGACAGCAGGCTCAACCCGTGGAAAGTCCGTGAGCTGCACGGTCATCACCCAGCCGGTACTCCCACACGGGAAGGCAATCTGTGTCCATTGTCCTTGGTTTTCTAGCCGGGTTACGCAAGAACCGATCGAGAGACGAATCACCAGCTGTGCGCTGCGCTCAGGAGATTGTCTGACGCTGGCAAACGGGACGCAAACCATGGCATCCGGGGATGCCGGCCCCTGCGTCAGAAAACGCCGCTCAACATAGCCTGTGTAGTTGTCATCGCCGGTGACGATACACCAGCGGTCATCGATGATTTCCGTAATGGACATCGGTTGGCCAAGCACCCGCTGCGAAATGCGTTCACTGTCACGGCTGGTGGTTTTCCAGACATCTACAACGGGGCGGTTGATGCGGGCGGGGCTTGGCATTATGGCGCACTACCTTACTTTTTGAGGTCGCGGAAGCGCATCAGGATGATGGTCTTGCTGTCACCCTTGGCGGAGTCCTGGACCTGAACGAGGGCCATGTCCTTGTTCTTCATGAACTGGTGTTGTTGATTCCGTCCGGTGTTTTCCCGGATGCCAAGTGGTTTCCAGCCTTGCTTGATGAGCTCTTTGTCGTACCAATCGATTACTTTGCTTGTTGGAGCGTTGCAGTCGAGAGCGAGGGCGGCGGAGTTGCTGGCAGGGATGGCAAAGCTCATCGCCTTGAGGCCAGCACGGGCGGCCTTGGATTGCAGCTCGTTGATAGATGCATCCGGATACAGCGGGAGGTCACCAATTACCGAAAGGACAGCTGCACGGTCGAACGGCTTTGCCATTTCCGATTTGACATTCCCGGCGATAACGGTAATGAAAATGATGATGGCGAGGATTGCGACCGTGAACAAGCCGCCACATCCGATGGCTGTCCATGCCCACGGCGAGAGGGCTTTCTTTGGCTTAGGTGGTGGATTGAACGCTGTGCTCATGGTGAGAATTCCCTTTCCGCATCTATACGTACGCCGTACGCAGACCGATAGACTGATTGTACATTGCAGCCGGAAGTAACGTCGAATCCTCATGCGCATCGCCATCATAAGCCCGTGGAACCCTTGGCCCGTTGATTCAGGGAGCCGCCAGCGCGCGGACCTGATCATCCGGGGGCTTGCTGCGAGCCATGATGTCTTTGTTATTTACGGTCTCCAACAGCCGTATCACGCCATCCCGGAGCTAAACCAACATCCACAAGCGGTAGCCCAATTTCTCACATTCCGCTGGCCGAGAGGGGAGCAAACGGCTACGAATGATGATGCAAATCGTAGGATTGCCATCGACTTCCGCCCGAGGGACATCCAGCGCATGCACCCTTTCATCCCTGAACTTTCCGGGCCGCTCGCTACCTTCAAACCGGATGTGATTTTGGCACTTGAAGCCGATGGTGCTTTGATTGCAGCAGCGCAGAATTCAGCGCGAACATTCCCGATTGTGGTTGACCAGTGGGAGCCATCCAGAATTGTGGATGCCCGTTTCGTCACCCGTATCCGCTCGCAGCTGTTCTGGCGAAGCATCATGACGCATGCACGTGTGATCACCGTAGTGACGAATGCTGAGAAGGCTGCAGCAGGACACATTCTTGGCGGTATAAGCAAGGTGTGTGTTGTTGAGAATGAAGCCTTACGGGCATCCAACTTCGCTCGGAATCCGGCTCCGCTGACACTTCTTTTTGCGGGAAATCTGGATTATGAACCTAACCGGGATGGCATTCTCTGGTTTATTGCCGATGTTCTGCCGACAATCCAGAAGGAAATGTCAGGTGTTCAACTCCATATTGTCGGTCGCGGGGCTCCTCTGTGTCCCGGTGGGCTCCCGGTAGGCGTTACCCAAATCGGTTGGGTGGATGACTTGTCAGGCTGCTACAGCACCGCAAGTGTCGCGATAAACCCGGTGCGTGTCGGGCATGGGTCACGCGTCAAAAACCAGTGTGCTATTGTGCATGGCGTGCCGCTTGTGACATTCCCCGATCAAAGCACCGTCGCATCGGAATCAATTCGCTGTATCCCTACGACACCGAATCCGGCACAAGAATTTGCCGTCGCATGTCTTGGCTTCCTCCAAAACCCGCCAATGGTACCGCTCCCTGAATGCGAATCTGCAGCGGGCAGCCGGCTTGTTACATCGCTCAGCAAGGTGTTGGGACACATTGTTGGGGTTGACGCCTGATGGCCATCTCACCTATCGGGAACAGCCGTGACCCGCTGGCAAACAGAATCTGGACATCATGGTTTACCGTCCTGGTCGCGGTTTTTGCGGGACTTGCGATTGGCGTCACCGGGCTCGTGGCATCCAGTGCTGGAACCCGTGCGCTCAGCTGGCTTGGGATTGCATCCCTCGCCGTGGCAGCCATTTGGATCTCCGTGGTCCGTCCACAATGGCCGACGGTGTTGCTCATTGTTGTGGGTTGGATTGGCATCGGAACGCCTGGACTGACGCAAGGTGGCAGCGGTGATGTAAAGGGGCTTTATATTGGCGAGGGGCTGGCGTTACTTTCCATCATCGGGATGATTGGGCCGCTCTGGAGCTTACGTAAAGGGCTTGGGATTCCTGGTTCCATTTGGATTCCAATGGCAGCCTTTATGGTTATCTCCTGTTGGTCTGTTGGGCATAATGCCCTCTTCCCGGACACAAATGTGGTGCTGTATTCGACATATAAACAGCAGGCATTGGTGAACATTGCTGAGCTGGCGCTGCGCTTTATGGCGATGCTGGCGCTGCCGATAGGTGCCGCACTCGTACGTACGGGGAAGCGTGACTTGCTCTTAAACGCGATGCTTGCGGGGGGAGTCCTATCCTTGGTGCTCAGTCTGTCTCCTCTCGCTGGGTACGCGCCGGCATTCTCCGTCTTTGGTCGCGCGGTGGCGGTCGGACTTGCTGTATACGCTGCGGCATCCACGGATTTTTCAGCCATGATGCGCATTGTTTCTGGTGCCTTCGCCGTGACCTGTATTGTCGTAAGTGGCATCGTCGGTGCCGAGTGGGTCTCTGGGCTTGTGGCGGTGACACTGAGCGGGATGTTGGTTTTGTACCGGATGCAGCGGACATTTTTTTGGTGGATGGTTGCTGCGACGGGCATCTTCGTTGTGGTGCGGGCAGACAGCGTTGTTGATCACATTTACCGGCCGAACTTTTATGCTGGTGGTCAGATGCAATGGGGAACGCAGACGCTTGGCGATCGGGATCCTGGGATGTTTGAGAATGACCGAACGCGGATGTTATTGGCTGCGGTGAGGTATGCCGAGGAGTTTCCGCTTGGGATAGGTCCGGGCAATTATCGAACGGTAAATCAGTATTACGGCCGCCGGGATGTTTGGAATACAACGCAGTTTTCAAGTGCACACGGGACGATTGCGCAGACGCTTTCTGAAACGGGCTGGGCAGGTTTGTTATCGCTTATTGCGATGTTAGTTGCAATATTGCACCGCTTGTGGCTGCGCTCTCGTACAGATTCTGTTGTAACGGGGATTGCGGCCGGGTGTACTGCGATTGTGTTGGCAAGCTTTCTTGGAGATTATGTGTTTCCTACGTACCATAACGGTGGGCTTGCGCACTTCGGAGCGACGATTGTGTTCTGGCTCGCTGCTGGCATCGGCATTGGAAAAGATGAAAACGCCGCGTCGAAGGCTGAGTCACAAGTATGAATCGGTTCGAGGGAAGAGAACCAAACAGAATGCAAAGTGGCGGGCTTGCGCACTTTGGAGCGACGATTGTGTTCTGGCTTGCTGCTACAGCCGGTCTCGCCATTCCTGACATAAACCGACGCGAGCACTTGGGATGACGAAACAACATCCAATTGTCTCCATTGTCATCATTAGCCATAACACCCGAGAGCTGACATTACGCTGTCTGGAATCCCTCAACAAACTCCAAAACGCCGAAAGGATTGTCGTCGACACCGGCTCCATGGATGGCACCATTGAAGCAATCACCGACCCTGCTGTAAATGTCATCACTGCCGCACAGTCAACAGGCTATGCCGCTGCTGCGCACTTAGGTGTGAAACACGCGTTAGGGACAAACCTCATCATCTGTAATGCCGATACGGAGTTTCATCCCGGGGCTGTAGAACGCCTGGTCGATGCCCTTGCAGACACCACAATTGGTATTACTGCGCCACGGCTGCTGAACACCGATGGCACGCTTCAGCACAGCTGGGCACGCTTCCCAGACATCTCCAGTGAATGGTCGGGATGCCTGGATAGGAGCGAAGTAGACAATCCAGAACGTGGTTTTCACAAAGTTAGCTGGGTTGGTGGTGCGTGTATTGCACTAAAGTCGACTACATGGGATGCATTAAACGGCTACAATCCAGACATCATGTTTTACGGAGAAGATACCGATTTGTGCTGGCGTGCTCAACAGGCAGGCTTGAACACGGTTTTCCTAGCGGATGCAGTTGTTACGCATCACGGTGGGAGCTCGTCGTCTGCACGGTCACCACTCTGGCTTCGTAAACACCTCCTACGCGCCCGTCTCCGGGATCTCAGCACCGCTCATGGCCCGCTCATGGCCATCCTTGCCCAGGGCATCACCCTTGCGCGCTTTGTTGCATGGCTTCTAAAAGGTATCGGAACCAACGGTGCGCATCGTCCTTGATGCCCGTGCGCTGACCCACCCTGGTAACGGTGGCTACAAATCGCACACCGTCACCATCCTGGATGGTCTTCAGAAAATTGCCCATCCGCATGACATCACAGTTCTCGTTGACCGAAAGCCGAGTCATCATGCCGCCGCAACCCTGCTGCGGGATATGAGCATCATCGATGTTGGCTCGAATCGCATTGTCGCCGATTTCAACCGTATCCCGCAGGCTGTCCGCAGTGTCCGCCCGGATGTCGTGATCGGCATCACGAACTACATCCCGCTCATTGCTGGTGCACCTGTCATCGCTCATATGCTCGATACACTCCTTCTCGTTCCCGCACCGTGGAAGCAGGCGCGCCGCCCCCGGCAGGTTGCTCTCGACACCTACTTTGCCCGGATGCAAACCTGGACCGCCCAACGGGCCAGACGTGTTGTTACTCTGACCCGCCACAGTGCGATGCAAGTTGAGGCGCTGTTTCCACACCTCGTCGGTAGAATCGATGTCATCGGGTCCGCGCCAGTCATCCCGTCACCGACACGTGTCGAACGCAAGGCGCATCGCATTCTCGCTCTCGGACAACGCGACCCGCGGAAAAATCTTGACTGCGTGATGCAAGCGTGGAGCGAGCTCCTCCGCAATCACGATTCCCATGCTCCTGAACCTGAGCTCGCACTCGTGACACCGCGCAGCAACTGGACCTACTGGCGGAGTGTCGCTAAAGCCTTCCGGGTGCCGGATCCTGTCCTTGTTGATGCCGCATCGACGCAGGATCTTGCAAACACATATGCGGAAGCAGGCGTCTTCGTCTTCCCAAGCCGTGCGGAGGGATTTGGGTTGCCACCGCTCGAAGCAATGACCTGCGGGACCCCCGTCGTCTGTTCTCGTACCGGTGCGACTGGGGAAGTGGTTGGGGATGCTGCCATTGCCATCGATCCCGACCGACCACAGCAGCTGGCGGAGGCCATTCGGAAAGTGATCAACGAGCCTTGGTTTACCGCTGAGCTGATCGAACGGGGTCATCAGCGCGCGCGTCGCTTCACATCCACAGACGTTGCGCGCCGCTTGCTGGATTCTATCGATGAGCTAGCCCAATGAGAATCGCCTTTCTAGCCCATTTGCCACCGTGGCCTGCGACATCTGGGGGGCAGCAGAAATCCATTCAAACGCTTGAGGCTCTGTGCCGCTGCGCAGATGTTGACATTTATTCCATTTCCCGTTCAGATGCCGATGAGGAAAATCTGCGTGGACCGGTGCCAACGTGGTTCAAAGGGACGTTGAAAACCTTCCGGATTGGGCGCGGGCCCGCTCAGGATGTAATCGCGTGGCTGCGGAGCCGCTACTGGTTGACGCCATGGTTTGTCGAACGGGACCGGACAGCAGCGTTGGGAATCGCTGTCTCAGCCGCACATGCGCAAAAACCATACGATGTCATCTGGGTAGACCATCTCCAAATGTGGGGAAGCGCAGCCCTGCCGGGCATTCCCGCAGTACTGGATACACACAATGTTGAGCAGGATTTATTGTTGCAACGGTCACAGGCTGGGGATGGATTTGCTGTTTTTGCCCGAACGGATATCGAGCGGGTCCGGCGCTTTGAGACACGCGTCTTTTCATTGGCTGACCATGTGTGTGTGATTGGAGCTGGGGATGCGGCACGTGTCATTGAGCTTGCTCCGATGTCAGCAAAGCGGGTCAGCGTTCTCCCGCCTGCTGTGCCCGTAAAGCGTGTGCCGGGAGCTGTCACTGTGACAGCGCAACCAATGCTGGGCTTTGTCGGCAGTATGCGCTGGCTTGCGAACCGGGATGGCATGCAAGACTTTCTGAAGACAACCTGGCCGGCAATCGTTCAAGCGATTCCAAATGTCCGCCTCGTATGCGCCGGTCGTGAAACCGACACATTTTGCAGCGAATTCACGCGCGAACACCCTGAGTTTTCTGGTCGGGTCATCGGACTCGGAACAGTCCCAGATCTCCGTGAATTTTGGGAGCAGATCCACATCGGGATTGCACCTCTACGTTGGGGCGGTGGAGTGAAAATCAAGCTAATCGAAAGCTGGGGAGCAGGAAAGCCAACGCTGGGGACGCCGGTCGCAACCGTTGACATTCCACAGGATGCACGCTTTCACACCTACGTCACCCGCCCGGATCAATGGTGTGCCGCAGTTCGGCACCTTGTATCAACCCCGGAAACGTACGCGGCAGCGGCGGCACAGGCTTACTCATTTGCCGATGCCCACCATACGGTAAGTGTGCTGCAACGGGAAGTTGCGGATGTCCTTAAAGTGGTGATGAGAGGTACGTCGACCGGAGTCACTTCGTGACGATTTGTGCGGTTTTTCCATACAATCCATGCCTCCTTCGACCGCGTTCCCTGCACTCAATCAAGGCGATGTTGGCTGCTGGGCACGATGTCCGTGTGGTGTATGTCGAAGAGCGCTTTGGGGTGGATTTTTCGCAAAGCGATGATGCTGCACGGTGTAGTGCAGTGCGGAAAGTACCCTTTGCTGGTGTGATTTCTACGCTAAGCCGGTGGCTTGGTGGGATGTCGGTAAGCCAAGCATGGTGCGGATCAACAGAAGCCAAAAAGGTCATCTTGGAGCTAAGTGCTGGTGCGGATGTGGTTTGGGTCGAGCACTTGCGCGGCGCTGGGATGCTTCCTTCTACAACTAGCTGTCCTGTCATCTGGGATGCTGTGGATGCCTTGGGACCGTTGTTTTCGGGGAGGGCCGGGCTGGTCCAAAATCCGCTGAAATCGTGGGTCTTTAAGTGTGAAGCAACGCGTACTGGGCGAGAGGAAGCGTTGCTCGCTGCACAGTTTTCGGCAACCATCGCGGTAACTGAGCACGAAGCGGCGTTGCTTGGTCCAAATGTGACTGCAATTCAAAATGGCGTTGACTGTGACTACTTTCAACCATCCCTGAATACAGAATCCGATAAAAAACCACATCACATTTGTATGGTTGGTCGCTGGAATTATCTGCCGAACGCCCATGGATGTGTCCAGTTTCTACGTGATGTGTGGCCGGAAATATGTCTGAAATTCCCTAAGGCGGTATGCACAATTATTGGTCCTGGGTGTCAGGCAAGTTCACCCATCGCCGATGCTGCAAGCGACGGTGTGCGTGCCCGAAATGTCGTTTTAGTGGGCCCTGTACCGGATGTTCGCCCTTATTTACATCAGAGTCTGCTTAGCGTCTGTCCAGTGATGCTTGCGGCGGGAATGCAAAACAAGATCCTTGAGTCCATCGCCTGTGGAGTGCCCGTCTTGTGCACCGACATCGCCGCAGCCGGGACAATTCCAGGTGGGCTCCCGGGAGTCTTCCCAGCCTCTAAGCCTTCCGAAATGATTGACATCATCACAAATCTCATGGCCGATCCACAGTCTGCTCAGCTGCAGGGATTGAGAGGACGCGCTGTGGTTGCGTCGACCATGACATGGAAGCCAAGCTACGCAAAAGTCGCAATGCGTTTGGAACAGGTCTTGCATCCCTGATGCTTGTGGGCACCAAATATCTTACGAGTCCCCTCAAGCGCGCCTTGGATCTTCTGGGGGCGCTGCTGTGTCTTGTTATATTGATGCCATTTATTGCTATTTGTTGCATCCTATTAGCATTTATCGAGGGTTTTCCTCTTATCTACAGACGGACTGTGTTGTCTCAATGTCATCCCTATCGTGATGCGGCGATACTGCCGACATTTAAGGCATACAAGCTCCGCACCATGAAACTTTCCGCACCTGATCCATCCGACACCGATAACGACTATTCTTCCCAGCTACGCACTAATGGAAAGGTCGATCATGACCCGCGTATTACTCCATTGGGTCGTATTTTGCGTCGCTGGTCGATTGATGAGCTTCCGCAACTATTCAATGTCGTGACAGGACAGATGAGTCTGATTGGCCCCCGGATGATGACTGCGGATGAGTCTGGTGTTTATGGTGACGATCTTCCTGCAGTGCTGATGGCTCGACCTGGCTTGACAGGCTGGTGGCAGGTTAATGCCCGTGGGGATGGCAATCCTGGTAATCGGCGCATTTACGATCGGGAGTATATCCAGCAAGCATCTCTCGGATTTGATTTGCGCATTCTGTTGATGACGGTAGGGGCTGTTATCGGTGGGCGGGGAGCGAAATAATGCTACACCGCGCCAAATTGACGATGCTGACCGGGTGGGTCTTCTGTATCTGTGCGGTCGTAGTAACGCTCTTCAATGTGGTTCGCTTTAGCGGACTTGAGCCGCAGTCCCACGGTGCGCTGGAACGCACCGTGATTGTGCAAGCCTCAGGTGGCACAGATGTACTGCGGGCTCCGTATGCCTATCCAATGTCCCTTGCATCTGCACACAGTGATAACCGGTTTATCAATCGTGCCCAACCGGTCCTACCACTTGCGGTTACCGGAATCATCCACCGTGCGATTCAAGTCTTTTCCAACCGACCTGTGACAGTTGCTGCTGGGCTCGCGACATTTATAAGCTTTGTGCTTCTGGGCTGGATTGTGAATACGATCGCACGTGAGCTTCAGCTTTCGGCATCCGCGGGATGGGCTGTAGGAGCATCACTTGTTGCTCTACAAATCTTGCAACCCGTCAATGACTATCCACCGGGGTTACTTGCCGCTATTGAGCTGGCGCTCATCGCACGCTTTCGGCTGTTGCCAAGCTCTTTCGCATATGTAAATCGCCGACAGTTTGTCCTCTGCTGGGCAGGCTTTGTCGCATCGGTCCTCCTCCTCCCGTGGACGATTGAATTCGGGTGGTTTATCTCATTGATGATTGGTCTTAGTGCATTGATTGGACATCGTCCAGAGGTTTGGCGCTGGGCAGTTTTGACATCTGGAATAGCTGCAACCGTCATTTACTTTGCGTGGCATGACACGGTGGCGAACGTGTGGTGGTATCGGGATGCTGTGATAACTGGTCTTGCCCGTGGCAATGGGTCCGCAATGGTAGCACTTGGCATTACAGGTCACGGAAGTCTTGCATCCAAGCTTGCTGGAATATTTTCACTCCCAAGTGTGCTTTCGCAGCTGCAGGCACTTGTGGTGCAGATAGATATTGCATCAGTGATTGCGTTGGGCCTTATTGGGGCATTCGCAGTGGTCGCGATGTTTGTGCGCTTTGAGCATTTTGAAGTCGCTGGAGCGCGCAATGTTGTGTGCTTGATGTTTCTCGTGACGATGGCGGTTGGTGCGGTGGTACTTCGCCCTGATGAGTTGGCTCAGCTGTTGACGGCACAGGTCCCGGTTGTTGCATTGTTCGGTATGGGCCTCTGGAGCACTGTTTTGCTGCGCCGTGCTTGGGCGGCACCTCACATGATAGCCGTTGCTGCCTCGATTGCCGGCATCCTTACCTTGGCACTGGTAATGCGGACATCTGCACCACAGACAACGCTGCCAATCGCAGGCATCCGCGAATCGTTGAAGCTGACTCCAAATGTGCTTCCGCAAACCGGAATACCACGGCTGGCGATCAGTAGCGACCCTGCCACGCTGTCGCACATCAATGGTGGACATGTAATCGGCCTACCGACATCGAGGGCCGATTGGGATGCGCTAAGTGCTATCATTCCGCTCGCGGATGCTCCCATTGTGCTCACTGCATCGACCCTTGAACGCGGCAAAGATGATCCGTGGTATCAGCTCTATGCAGGTGTGGACCACGTTTGGCGGGCAATGGACGGGATGTCTACCGAAGATGCCCAATTGCTCAGAAGCAGCTTTCAGGTGCGGATTCCACCGGAACTAGACCCGATTCTGAAGACCTACCGGGCTGATACCGTTGAGCTTCGCAAGGACAGCGGCACGGTCATCGTCCTGTCTCCACCAGCCATCGCGACACGATAACCTCCAGCAACCCGCCTACCCGGGCTGTAACATAGGGTATGCCGAAAAGTGTAAGTGCGTTGCCTAAGTGGGTTCCTATCATCATCGCTGCTGCATTTTTAGTTCTCTACGGTCCGGTGTTCGTTTCGTTCCTGATTCCCCGCTGGCTCACCGATGAGTCGGTAACCCATGGTTGGCTGGTGATACCGATTGCCGCCATTACGGTTTGGTACAAGCGTAATGAGCTCGCATCCCTGCCGATTCTCCCGGATCCCCGCGGTGCATTTCTGGTGGTGCTGGCTATTCTCCTGCACCTTACAGAAAAGATCCTCGACCTGAACGGGCCATCCCCGATTTCCATCCCGATTTACGTCGCAGGAGCAGTGCTTTGGATTGCCGGCTGGCAATGGCTAAAAGCATTGTCCTTTCCAATCGCCTATCTGCTATTCATGGTTCCAGTCCCAGGCGGACTTACACAAGTGGTATCCTTCCCGCTGCGTAAGCTGGCCACGGATGGCTCAAAGCTGATCGCGGGCAAGCTTGGTGTTGAGATTTACGGTGCAGGGATGAACCTCGAGTTTATGCAGCCGCGCGGCACTGAGTACATACGTATCATCGTTGCAGACCCATGCTCTGGACTGCATTCGTTAATGGCGATCAAAGCACTCCATGCCATCACCGCTTATGTCTCCCGCCTGCGGACACCTTGGAAGTGGGTTCTTTTCTTTCTTGCGCTTCCGATCACGCTTGCAGCCAACATCTGCCGTATGACGCTGATTATCCTTGTTTGCGCATTCGTGGACAAAAAGTTTGGTCTGACGCTGTTCCATGACTACAGCCCATATGTGTTGTTTCTGTTTGTCTTCCTGATTCTGATTGGCATCGGGCAGCTGATGGAGCGCTGGACGGGGGGCAATGCTTGGTGGAAAGCCCGTAAAGCATCCGGTGCATTTTCATTTGGTCCTGCTGCGATTTTCTCACCGGAGATTGGTAAACGCATCGCCAGTATCTCGATAATCCTTGCAATAGCAAGCTGCACATCAAGTGGCCTGGCGCTATACATTGGCACTCGTCCACCCATTTCAGCGGCAAGCGCGGATGTCGCAAGCATTCCAAAGGAACATTTGGGGTGGAAGTCGCTTGGCGATATCGAGTCTGACCCTGAAACCATGAAGCAAATTCAGGCGGATTCATACATCAACCGTAGATATATCAATTCCAATGGGGATGTTGTTGACCTCATGGTGGTCTATCGTCGGTACGGCCGGCGTGAGTTTGCCCATCGGCCTGATCAATGTTTCCCGGCAGGCGGCTACATTGGCGTTACAAACCGGGTTGCGGCGTTGCCGTGGGCTGGCAAGGATGTCCCGGCGGTGTACTGGCTGTTTGATGGCCGTGCGGTGCTGCGCCCGGATGGCCAGACGGGTGTCCCGATGACAACCGTCACGTACTTCTTTGCGAGTGCAAACCGCACCGAGCATGACTTTATCCGACAGCAGCTGTGGATGGCACTTGAGCGCATTTTTCCGAACAAAAATGGCTGGACATTCTTGCGGCTGTCGAGTCCGCGGGTCGAGACAGATCAACGGGCGTTGGATGCGCAGCGTGCATTTATGGCGGCTATGGAGCCCGAGATCCGTAAGGTAATCACAACCGATGAAGCAACGGCAGGCGCACTGTAAATGTTACGTCTAGGTGTCCTGGTCGGAGCCAAGGGGCGTGGCTCAAACCTGATGGCAATATTGAATGCCATCGCCGCAGGTACCATACCTGGGCAGGTTGCGGTTGTGATCGGGTCGCTAAAGGGTGCGCCTGCATTGGAGGCCGCGGCCCTCGCCGGTGTCGAGACAGTGGTGGTTGGGACTGTAAATCGCACAGATGATGAATATGGTGAAGTCCTACTTCGGGCTATCACAAAGCGGGATGTCGATCTGATTGTGCTGGCCGGGTATATGCGGCGCCTCCCGGATATGGTCACGACTAACTATGCTGGCCGAATTATCAATATTCACCCTAGCTTGTTGCCTGCATTTGGTGGTCACGGGATGTATGGCCGTAAGGTCCATGAAGCGGTTCGCGCATCCGGCATCGCGGAAACGGGCTGTACGGTCCATGTAGTTGATAATGAATACGACCACGGTGCGGTGGTTGCGCAGCGACGGGTTGATGTTAGTCCAGACGACTCCGTGGATGACATCGCAGCACGTGTTTTGGGTGCAGAGCATAGCCTGCTCGTCGATGTCATTAGTGACATATGTAGTGGCCTGCGGCCATTACCGCTGGCGTAAACAGTTCACCAAGCCAAGACACTTTGACATACGTTGGATGTGCGCAAAAAACAAAATAGCCTCTCGGTTTCCCGGGAGGCTATTTCAGCACAACGCCCAACCAAACTAGGTTTAGGAAACCTTGATCTCACGAACGCGGTGAACAGGTGTGTTCACAACGAGTGCAATGCTGTCCTCATCCCGATCCAGGTCTTTTGGGCAATACGTGTATTAAGTCCAAAAAACAAAATAGCCTCTCGGTTTCCCGGGAGGCTATTTCAGCACAACGCCCAACTAAACCAGGTTTAGGAAACCTTGATCTCACGAACGCGGTGAACAGGTGTGTTCACAACGAGTGCGATGCTGTCTTCATCCCGCTCCAAGTATTTTGGCAAAACGTGTACTAAATCCAAAAAAACAAAACAGCCTCTCGGTTTCCCGGGAGGCTATTTCAGCACAACGCCCAACCAAACTAGGTTTAGGAAACCTTAATCTCACGAACGCGATGAACAGGTGTGTTCACAACGAGTGCGATGCTGTCTTCATCCCGCTCCAGGTATTTTGGCAAAACGTGTATTAAATCCAAAAAACAAAACAGCCTCTCGGTTTCCCGGGAGGCTATTTCAACACAATGCCCAACCAAGCCGAGCTTAGGAAACCTTTATCTCACGAACGCGATGAACAGGTGTGTTCACAACGAGTGCGATGCTGTCTTCATCCCGCTCCAAGTATTTTGGCAAAACGTGTACTAAATCCAAAAAAACAAAACAGCCTCTCGGTTTCACGGGAGGCTATTTCAACACAACGCCCAACCAAACCAAGTTTAGGAGACCTTAATCTCACGAACGCGATGAACAGGTGTGTTCACAACGAGTGCGATGCTGTCTTCATCCCGCTCCATCGAAACATTAAGAGCGGTGTCATCCAGCTCCAGATATTTCGATAAAACCTGAATCAACTCAATACGAATTTTGTCCATGACTTCTGGTGGAATCTTGGAGCGGTCGGATGCGAGGACAACCCGAAGGCGATCCTTTGCAAGGGAGCCAGTTTTCTCCGTTTTACCGAAAATACGTTCAATCAGATCTGCAAGCATGGTCTAGCCTCCAAACATCTTCTTGATTTTTGCAAAAATCCCGCCCTGCTTTACTTCCGCAAGCTGCATGAAGGGAACATCTTCTCCGAGGAGACGGCGTGCAATGTTGCGATAGGCTTGGCCGGCACGGGATGTGTCGGACATACATGCCGGTTCTCCCGAGTTGGTGCTCGTGATAATGGACTCATCATCCGGAACCACACCGAGAAGCTGAACACCGGTGCCAAGAATTTCCTGGACATCTTCGACGCCAAGCATTTCGCCTTGCTCTACCATTTTCATCCGAATACGGTTGACAATGAGCTTGGCTCCACGCAGTTCCTGCGACTCGAGGAGGCCGATAATACGGTCAGCATCACGGACACTGGACATTTCCGGGTTGGTAACCACGATTGCCTCATCCGCGCCCGCTGTAGCATTCTTGAAGCCCTGCTCAATACCTGCAGGACAGTCAATCAGAATGAATGCGTAGCCTTCGTTCTTAATGTCATCCAGAACTTTTATCATTTGCTCCGGGCTGACAGCGCTCTTGTCACGTGTCTGCGCGGCTGGGAGGAAAGCCAGATTCTGGTTCCGTTTGTCCTTGATCAGGGCTTTACGGACTTCGGCGCGGCCTTCCACAACATCCACGATGTCGTAGACAATCCGGTTTTCCAGTCCAAGTGCTAAGTCGAGGTTACGGAGTCCGATATCTGCATCCACGAGAGCGACACGTTGATCGAGTGCTGCGAGCGCCATGCCGATATTGGCCGTCGTTGTTGTTTTACCAACGCCACCTTTACCAGAAGTTATAACGATTACACGGGCATTTGCCATGTTCGGGGTGCTCCCTTTCAATGAAACCTATAGAAACTGAATTATACAAAAGTGACAATCAACTGCCGTTTTACAGCGTGTACCCGGTAATTACCACGGGTTGATGTCAATCGCGCCACTTTGCACGCTGGCACACTCGGCACCTTTGGATGCGGTTGTCTTGCCATCCGGTTCTGGCGCACGGGCATAAAGGCTTGCAATACGCAGCTGTGGTGGGCGCAGGCTGCGCGCAAATATACGGGATGATTCATCCCCATTTGCACCTGCGTGGGCCACACCGCGAAGGGTTCCGAGGACCACAATGTCACCGGCGGCGATTACTTCAGATCCTGGATTGACATCACCATTCACGATTACCGCACCATTATGGAGGATGCGCTGACCGCTGCGAACAGTATGTGGGATGTACAGAGCATTGCCCTGACCAATTTGTGGAGCCTTTTCCGGCTCGGGTGTTTGCCCTACAGGTGGCATCACGACCATTGGAAGCACATCGTAAATGGTCAGCGTTAGGCGGTCTGCCGCCGCACGGGTTTCGGGGATTTCACTGACAACCGCCGTCGGCAGGATGCCATAGCCATCCTTCAGGACACGAATGATGCTGTCGAGTGCATCCGGTAGCACGATACGCGCGCCAAAATCGATGGTCGCAACCGAGCCTTTCCAAAGCTCAAGGTTACGCCCGTGCTCGAGACGCTCGCGGATAGCCGCCAGCAGCTCATCCAGTTCCAATGTGTCAGGGAGGGTCATTAGGAGACCATTCCGCCAACCTTTAACTTCTACCAATTAGGGCACCTCACAGGGAAGAATATCATGCAGGATGTGTGCCTCCCGGCGGGTTCGGATTAAGGTCTTTTTGTTTTCGATACCCGGAGGATGTCCGTCTGGGATTATGGGTTTTTGTTTTGGCGTTTAGGTTTCTGTGAGACTGACTTCGCTAGTCATACAATTGGGTTTCTTCAGCTATGTGTGCCTCCCGGCGGGTTCGGATTAAGGTCTTTTTGTTTTCGATACCCGGAGGATGTCCGTCTGGGATTATGGGTTTTTGTTTTGGCGTTTAGGTTTCTGTGAGACTGACTTCGCT
>CAIRTT010000239.1 GCA_903881535.1 uncultured Armatimonadota bacterium | reverse complement strand
GATGGAAGCGGTACTTTGCATCGACCTTGGAGGCACTAAATCGGCCGCATCCTTGGTCACCCGCGATGGCGATATTCGCTTCCGCACCGCCGCCAAAACTCCCGGGAATGCAGCTGCGGACGACCTCGCAAGCTTCCTCATTTCCCTTGGTAAAACCGTGCTCGCCGAGACATCCGAGAGGCCAATCGGCATCGGTGTCAGCGTTGGTGGCCCCACAGATGCCCGCCGCGGGGAGGCCTGGGCCGCCCCCGCACTGCCAGGCTGGGGGAATGCCTATCCACTTGCAAGTGTCCTCTCGGATGCGTTCAATGGCATCACCGTTCGCCTCGAAAACGATGCCGATGCCACCGCGCTCGCCGAACACCGCTTCGGCGCCGGGCAGGGCACGCAAACCATGGCTTTTCTTACGGTTGGGACCGGTATCGGGTCCGGGCTAATCGTCGAAAATCGCCTTCTCCGCGGTAAGACCGGTGCCGGCGGCGAGATTGGGCATGTGTGCGTTGATCATCCCGGGCGCGCCTGCGTCTGCGGGATGTGCGGATGTCTCGAAGCCTATGCCTGCGGACCATCCATTGTGAATGTCGCGCGCGAGCTGGGCTCCGCCGCAACCGATGGCCCATCCGCCGTCGCACTCGCCCGTGCTGGCGAAGCCGCCGCAAAGCAGGCTTTTGACCAGGCTGGCGAGATGCTGGGGCGTGGCCTCGCGACGCTGTCGATGCTCATCGAACCCGAGCGTTTTGTCCTTGGAACGCTGGCTGTACACGCATCGGATCTCCTGATTCCACCCGCAGAAGCAAGCCTCCGCCGCCATTCCTGGGCGCGAAATGTCAGCGGAGTGACCATCGTCCCCGCAGGCCTCGGTGACCGTGCACAGGATCTTGCGGCCCTCTGTGCATTTCTTGCGCGGGAGAGCGAATAAGTGGGCCGGCACATCGATGGCTTTCTCGGCTCGGGCTCGGTCCGCTCGCGGATTTACAAGGCGTGGCGGCTTGCCCTCGAGGATGATGGACCGGAGCTCCTCGAAGTAGAAGGCTTTGCCGGCATCATGACCACCGGTCGGTGGATTATGGCCTTTTTGCAGGCGGTTATCAGCGTCATTTTGCTGTTTTGGAACCCGACAAGGCCGATGGGCGCCTACATCGCGATGGCCTTGCTGATCATTTACAACGTGGTCGTCCTCGGAATTCTCTGGCGTCCGGAAACCCGCCGCCTGCCAATTCGCTGGACATTAATGCTTGATATCGCGTTTCTGACCAATGTCTGTTACTGGACTGAGGGCACAAATTCGGCATTTCTGGGGCTGTTCTACCTCGTTGTTTTCGTTGCTGCGCTGTTCTACAACTTCCGCGGAGGCTTGGTTATCGGCGGAATTGCCGCGGCCGTCACCTTTTCCTTTGGCGTGCATGCGAACGATACGCACCACTGGAACATCGTCAAAGACACCGCGCCGTACTTTGTGATCGTCGGATGCTTTACTGGCTTCCTCGTTGGTCAGACCAAGGTTTGGTTCCAGGCGTTTCGTCTCGGGATGGAGCGGACGCGCCAGGCGGACCGTCAGGCCAGTCAGGTGCAGCAGGAAATCGCTGTGCGCGAGCGCGAGCTGACCCTTGCCCGGGATGTTCAGCGCGCGAGTCTTCCGCTGACCACGCCGCGGATTCCCGGTCTTGAGCTCACGGTGCGCTCCGAGCAGGCAGCGGAGGTCGGCGGCGACTTCCATGTCTTTGTAACAGATGCGGAAGCGGCGGTCGCGGGTATTTGTATTGGGGATGTTAGCGGTAAAGGGATGGCGGCTGCGTTGATTGCGACCAGTGTTGCCAATGTCTTTCCGTACTTGAACCCCCTTTCGAGTCCGCTGAGTGCGTTGCAGCGGCTGCACGGAGATCTCATCCAGCGCCTCGCGGATGGCTCATTTGTCTCCCTCTTCTTCACGATTATCGATGGCACGGATGGCCGGGTGCGTTATTGGAATGGTGGGCATCCTCCAATGCTGCATTGGCACGCGGAGACCGGCGACTGTGATGTGTTGACGTATGGCGACAGCGCACCGCTCGGGATGCTCCCTGCGTGGACGACCCAGATGCGTCG
>CAIRTT010000238.1 GCA_903881535.1 uncultured Armatimonadota bacterium | reverse complement strand
TCGGTATGCGTCATCGCGAGCGCGCCCTTTTGGAAGTACTTGACGGCCAGCTCCTGCATTAGGTCGGCGGCTTTGACAAAGGATGGATCCAGAAACGCGCCTTTGGTGAAGTCCTGTATGTCGTACCACTTTTCAAAGGGCACGAGGCGTTGGTAGCAGCTGAGAATTGTCGACCAGGCGTATTGTGGATATTTGCCTTGGAAGGCGAGTGGGGCGATGCCCGCTGCCAGCATCTTTTCGCAGAGTGCGGTCAGCTCGTCCCACGTCGAAGGAGCATCCCAGCCATGCTCACGGAAGAGCTTTTTAGAGTACCAGCAGGCCCACACACCGAGGTTGCTCGGAAGCGCGAACGTCTTATCCTCATAGACATAGTCGGCAAGCACGCCGGCCCGCAGCGTTTCCTTCCACGTCTTCCCTTTGGCGCCGTAGGCAGGGGATGCCAGTGCAGCGTCCATCGGGTAGAGGCGCCCCGCGGTGATCAGCTTCCAAACAGGGAGGGTGCAGCTGGCGAGGTCAGGTGGGTTGCCACGAAGGACCCGGGGCTTAATTTTTTCATCTACACGTGGGTCGCCCCAGAGGTTAATCTTGACCCCTGGGTGCAATTGTTCGTACTGCCGCGCCATGTCCTTGTGCCACTCAATGCCAAAGCCGCCTTCGAACAACGCGACTTCAATGGTCTTAGTGTTATCCGATGTGATGGGTTCAAAGTGGCAGCCTGCGGCCATGAGGGATGCACTTGCGGCACATCCAGATGCCTGAGTAAGGAAAGTTCTGCGGTCCACGCTTGCATCTTACAAGCAAGCGACGATGTTGTTAACAATCCCATGTTTGATGGTGCCAAGGTGTGTGAAATCAAAACAGCGCCCAATCCTCCACGGATGCAAACTGGGAGACTGAGCGCTGCAGGGCTGACTGTCAGCTGGAGACTAGTTGTATTTGGTGAGGTCTGGGCGATTTGCAAGACCATGCGCAAGGATGGCTTCAACTTCGGCCCGCTCGGCACCGGTCAGCATCAGGCGCGGAGCACGAACGTACTCGGTTCCAAGCCCGGTTGCCGCAATCGCCATCTTGATTTTCTGCACAAAGTGGATGCCTAGATCCAACCGTAGCAAAGGCATAAACCACTGGTAGATTTCCATCGCTTCGTCGTAGCGCTTTGCCTCGATGAGGTCCCAAATCTTCTGGTTCTCTTCGGGGAAGGCGAGGCCGACACCGGCAATCCAGCCGACGGCTCCTAGGAGTGCGCATTCCATGACGAGGGTATCGACACCAGCGAAGATTGCGTAGCGGTCGCCGACGGCATTGCGGATATCCACGATGCGGCTTGTGTCAGCGCTGGATTCCTTGATGGCCTGGAGGTTTGGCAGGTCTGCAAGCTCAGCGAGCATTTCGGCCGTGATGTCAACCGTGTAGCCAACGGGGTTGTTGTAAATAAGGATCGGAAGCGATGTCGACTTCGCAATCGTTCGGTAATGGGCCAGCGTCTCGCGGCGGTCGGCCTTGTAGACCATCGCCGGGAGGACCATCACTCCGCTTGCTCCGACATCTTCACACTTCTTGATGTATTCGATGCCCGCGCGGGTGGACATTTCTGCAACACCGCTCAGGACAGGCACGCGGCCGGCAGCTACCTTGACAGCATGCTCGACGACGGCGACTTTCTCCTCGGTGCTGAGACACTGGTTTTCGCCGAGGGAGCCGCACATCACGAGTCCGGTGATACCGCTTTGAATTAGACGCTCAAGGTGTACGCCTGTCGCATCGAGGTTAAGCGACTGGTCTTCATTCAGCTGGGTGGTGGACGCAGGGAAGACGCCGCGCCATACGATGGGAGTAGACATTCCTCTATTAACCTTGCTCGCCGCGGGTTCGTCAATGAACATGTCTACGAAAGGCATGTGCAATTTAACGATTCCGCGGTCGAAGCAGCGGGATGTCTCACCGAATTAGTTCCTGTAGATGTCTTCTTCTTCCAAGTCCTTAGGGTCAATCCAAGGCTCGCCATCATCTTCACGGGTAAGGACGGTCAGGACTTCAACGTGTGCTGTTTGTGCGAACATGTCGTAAGGAGTGATGCTCTTGACGGTCCAGCCAACGGACTGTAGCGCGCGCAGGTCACGGACCATTGCCGGGACGTGGCAGCTCAGGAGAACCAGCGTACGCGCTCCGTAGCCGTGCAGCTTACGGGCGACGGTGTCAAGACCAGCACGGGGTGGGTCGGCGACAATCAACTCAGCATGCGGGGCGCCATTTCGAACGTAGTGCTCGACGGAGTCATCGTGGACCTTGATGTTAAGTGAGCGACGCTTAGATTCAGCCTTCGCGGAGCCTGCCAGGAGCGGGTTGGATTCAACTGCAATCACTGGGATATTGCGCTGGGCCATCGCGAACGCAAAGTTCCCGGCACCGGCATAGAGGTCGGCTGCGCGCTGCGGCTTGCTGTCTGCGGCGATATCAGCGACTGCCTGGATGAGGGCTTCATTAATCACGCGATTCGCCTGTTGGAAACCACCGGCTACTGCCCATTGCTCTGCGCCATCGATGGTCCGGTGGACGTGGCTGCGTCCATAAACAGCCTTTACCGCGCCACCGATGCGTAGCTGGCCGCCATCAAAGTCACGGGCAAGCTGCGCGACAATCCTGTCAACGGCAACCTTTTTAGGGCTTCCCTTAATGTCGAGGACGCCAAAGACGCCATTGTCACCCTCTTCGATGAAGAGCTGGGCATCGTGGTCGAGGGGGATTCCGCGAATCACGATGCCTTTAGCGATGCGCTTCTCAATACCGGGTGTCGTAACTGGGCAGGCGGTCGGAGGCATCAAGCGGTGTGTCCGGCGCTCAAAGTAACCGGCACGCGCACCGGTGACCTGAAGCGTGACGCGCTGGCGGTAGCCGAACTCAGGGCCTTCGACGACGGGCTCAACCAGCGAAACGAGCTCGGGGAGGCCGCCAGTGGCGAGGCTGTCTTGAACCATGGTTTGCTTGGCGATGAGCTGTGCGGGGTGCGAAAGGTGCATCGTGTGACAACCACCGCAGGTGCCATAGTGCGGGCACAATGGTTCAACACGGTCAGTGGATGGATTCGGGATGCTGATGGCTTCGGCTTCGAGGTGCTTAGACCACATCCGCTGCACCTGTACGAGAGGAGTTTCTCCCGCGGCGGTGTAGGGTACAAAAGCGGTCATTCCAATGTGCGGAGAGCCTTCAGGACCAGTGACATTTCCCACGAATGCGCCATTGGATGACAGGTTGCGGATTGAGACTTCGAGTGGCGTCTCCGGGATTGGCTTTTCGTTCGTTCGGGGTGTCATCGTGCTTTCCTTGGTGGCATCTGGTGCCGGACCGCGCCGGTGAAATCTTGTGGATGCCCGTAGATACTATCGGATTGTGTGCAATCGTGGCGGTTGGTCAGGTTTGGATGCGGATGGTGTACATTAAGCTACATATATGGCTATCCGCTCGATTCCCCTTTTTCCTCTTAATTTGGTGATGCTGCCAAAGATGATTTTGCCTCTGCATTTATTTGAGGAGCGTTATACGGAGATGCTGGAATATTGCGTCGACCGGGAAAGTCCATTTGGCATCGTGATGTTGCACGGCGTCGATGTGACAACTGGTGAGCCGATGTATCACTCTGTTGGATGTACGGCTGAGTTTGTGCGTGTCGATCCGACAAAGGATGGCCGCTATAACGTCCACGTTGCCGGCGAAGAGCGCTTTAAGGTGCTGGATACCCACGACGGGATGTCATTTCGGATGGCATTGGTTGAGACATTCGATGATGAACCATGCGACATCGAGCTCCTCCGCCCTTGGGTTGACAAGGCTGGCGCGTTATTGACGCGGTTTCTTGAAAAGCACCTGAGCAAGTCTGGTGAGGAGCTGGGGGATGTCGAACTCCCGGATGACCCTGTGGTGTTGTCGTTTGCGTGTGTCTGCGTGGTTCCTGTTCCGATAAATAAGCGGCAGGAAATGTTGGAGCTCACGGACACGCTGGAGCGTTTGCAGATTGTTTGTGGGTGGCTATCGGATGCGATTGAGCGTATCGATGACCCGGCGCCTGTAACCGCTGCGCAGCTGCGTCCAATAGAGCTGGTTCGTTTCAATCGCTACCACTGCAGCAATTAGGAGACAGAAAGCGTTACCTGATGAGTGATTCCACAAACCTGGCAATCAGTGTTTCTGGAGGACCGCTCGGGAGAGTAATCCAAGCAGCCGATTTAGCCTTTTGTGTTGCATGTGGCATCGCGACGCCATATTTAGCCCACGCCAGCATTTCAGCATCGTTGTCGCTGTCCCCAGCGGAAACGGTTTCATTTGCGCTAAAGCCGAGGAAATCTGCGGCTGCTATTACACCGGTTCCCTTGTGCGTCGCGAATGGCAAAATTTCCAGATATTCCGCGCCGCTGACACAGATGTGTGCTTTTCCTGCGAGCAAGCGGCGAAGCTCTGTTTCCCAGTAAGCAATGGTCTCGCCATCATCGACCCACAGGAGCTTGCGTGGCCCTGCTGCGCAGAGGTCATCGATATTTTCGACGATGCCAAGGGCTGCCCCGCAGCGTTCACCAACGATGTCACCCCAGTAGGATTGATGTTCGACAACTGCGCGGCCATCTGTGTGGTCGACAACCTGTGTAATCCCGATCTGTCTGCCGAGGGCAAGGACATCCAGTGCAGTCGCGGGTTCCACGATGGCTTCCTGAATGATGTTCCCGGTTGCAAAGTCTTTGACAAGGGCTCCATTACCACTGACGATTGGGCCCGTTAGCTCCAGTCGGCGATACCAGCTGGAAATATTGTCGTGGTTACGTCCGCTTGCGAGGAGGACGTGGATTCCGTGGTTTTGGAGCAGGTGGAGTGCCGCGATGTTATCCGGGTGCATGTCATGGTCTGGGCCGAGCAGGGTGCCATCCATGTCAAAGGCTGCGAAACGGATCGTCGAGATATCGGGAAGCGCGAGCGGGTGATTCACACCACATTCTACGGTAGAGGGTGCTGGTGAAATCCATCACAGGCGTGACCCAAGGTAAAGGATTCTTTGGGGTGTTCCTCGAACATGAGATGGTGCCCGTGAGATTGTCATTGGCACACAAAATATAAACATTGGTAGACAATTCGCCGACCATAAATTTGACAGTGTTGGAACCTGCGTGTTACTCTCACAATGCTCGGTGTATCGCTGTTGATATTTTGCTGATATTTGTATAGCAATGAACGGGATGATTCTCGTTCGAAGTTGAATGCATAGGGAATCAAAATGTCATTTCAAGCATACATAAGCAACATTCAGGCAAAGACGGGCAAGAGCCCTGAGGACTTCAAGGAACTCGGTAAAGCAAAAGGCTTTCTCGAAAATGGCGTTCTCAAAGATGGTGTGAAGGCTGGCGTAGTTGTCGCTTGGTTGAAAGAGGACTTTCATCTCGGCCACGGACATGCCATGGCGATTGTGGCTTTGTTCAAGGGCAAAACGGAATAGCCGTTCACGCTGGTAGCGATGTTGAATAGTTTGAATAAGGATATGCGCACTATGAAGACTCAAATGATTACAGCCGCAGCACTTGCAATGCTGGGTGTTGTCGGAGCAGCTCCTGCGATGGCACAGCAGGCACCGATTGTCCGTGGTACTGCTGCTGACCTCCGTGTTCTCCGTCCGATTGCTGGTGAGATTGTTGCTCCAAGTGTTTTCCCACTTGAGGTTTCGTTCACTGCAAAGACCCAGTCTAAGATTAAGGCTGCTGAGCTTTCCGTGGATGGTGTTCGCTGGGTTCGCCGCGACTTTGAAAGCCCATTTGCAAAGTTTGTCCTTAGCTTTGAAATCGATGGCCGCTCACTGACCGCTGGCTTGCACTCCGTGGTTGTTACACTGATTGCCGAAGATGGCAGCACCAGTGAAGTAACCGTTCCTGTGAACGTTGATGGCGTGCGCACTGCTCCAGCCGCTTCATTCACAAACAGAACCGCGACCGCTGGTCCTGATCTCGCATTCCGTGCACTGCCTAAGAAGCTTATGGGCGCTGTTGAAATCGGCGTCAATATCAAGGATGAGCAGCTTCATCCTTACGTTTCCTTCTTTGTAGACAAGCAGTTCAAGACCCTCAAGAACTACCCGCCATATTCCTTCATGTGGGACACAACCACCGTTGGAAATGGTTACCACCTTGTTGAAGCAACCGCTTACATCGAATCTGCAAATGCGACATCCACGCAAAAAATGCAAGTCTACGTCGACAACCCAGGTGGTTTCACCACCCGTGTCGCGCCGACCCCGATGCCAAAGCCTGTTGTCGTAGAGCCATCCGCTCCAAAGACAGTCACGACTTCCATCCCTGGAACTGTCATCCCAGCTGCTGCAGTTGCCCGCCTCTCGGCGATCACAACCACGGTCGTTGAGCCGATGCCATCCTTGGCTGGTGGAATCCGCGTTGCAAGCCGCTCGCTCAACCCGATGCCTGCTGCGGTCGTCGTTCCTGCCGGTGCTTCCATCACGGCTGCACCTGAAGCGCTCGGAACACCTGCACTCGCAGGAATCGCATCCAAAGCGGTGTCCATCATCATCCCAATCGCGCGCCCTGTGGCTGTTGCACCAGTTTTGGCTGCTGCCCCACGCACCACGGTAAAGCCGTTTGCTGGTGAAGTTGTCAAGCGCACAATGAGCCCTGTGGTGCGTGCTGCAGCACCTGCTGCAAACATGCCGAAGTTCGGTGTCGCTGCACTGGCCAAGCTTCCTGAGCTTTCCAGCAAGACACTGCAGATTGCATTCGATGGCACACAAATCGCCTTTGATGTTGCACCTCGTATCGAGAATGGCTTGCCACTCGCACCATTCCGCCAGATCTTCGAGCATACCGGTGGCCAGGTTTCCTGGGCACACAATGCGAAGACCGTGCGTGCTGTAAATGCTGACCGTGAAGTTTCCTTCAAGGTTGGCGGTACGACAGCTAAGGTCAATGGCGAGAACGTCAACATTGGTCGCAAGGTAAATGTTGAATCCGGCCGTGCGATTGTTCCACTGTCCTTTGTTGGCCAGGCCCTCGACGTTGATGTCAACTTTGACCCAGCAACCGGCCGCTTGGAAATCAAGAGCCAGAAGTAAGCTTTGGGCAATATGCCCAACGTGAAATCGA